>NZ_JBFAET010000004.1:0-167513 GCF_040642095.1 Streptomyces sp. NPDC020362 | reverse complement strand
CCGATCTAGGGCGGACCAGGTGCGGCCGGTCATCGGGTCGTGGACGACGCCCACCACCGGGGCGTCGTCCACGCACAGGGCGATGCCGACGACGTAGACGGGCAGGCCGATGACCACGTTGTTGCTGCCGTCGAGCGGGTCGACCAGCCAGGTGCGGCCGCCGTCACCGTCGCCGTCGAGCGCACCGGACTCCTCGGCGAGGATCCGGTCGTGCGGGAAACGGTGGCGGATACGGCCGACCACGAGCTCTTCGGCCATGACGTCCAGGTCGGTGACGACGTCGCCGAGCCGGCCCTTGGGGCGGGCGGCGAAGCCGTCGGGGAAGCGGGACCGCAGGAACGTCCCGGCCTCCTCGGCGGCGGCGACCGCCGTACGGTGCTCGGAGGCGAAGCCGGGCTGATGGGCCGGGGGGTCAGCGTTCGGGCTCATGGATCCTCCTGAGGGCGGCCCGAGCGATCCGGGCGGTCTCGGTCGCGTCGCAGGTCCGGCGGACCATGCGGTGGCCCGGGGCCGACAAGGGGCCCAGGGACAGGTCCACCCGGCCGGGCAGGGTCCGGCCCAGTACCAGGGTGGCGGTGGGGCGCCCGTCCGGCACTCTGGTGGTGTGGAATTCACCCGCCGGAAGGGCGTAGAGCTGACCTCGGGAGCTGGTCTGTTCCGCGCCGGGCAGGCAGCGCACGAGCCGCTCGGTGGGCCGGATCCGGTCGACGCCGGAGGGGTCGCTGAGCACCTCGAACACACGGTGGGTGGCGTCCCCGGTCGTGCCGTCGCCGACGTCCATCAGCCGGTTTCCCAGTCGTCCGTACAGAACGGTGCTGGTCAAGTCCCAGCTGTGGCAGTGCACTTGGGGCACCGGATCGGTGGGCTCGGCCTCGAAGGCACCGAAGACGTGGACGCAGACCCCGTCGTCGCCGTCGCGCAGGATCGGCAGGCAGGCGAACCCCAGAGGATGGCGTACCGCGCGCAGGGCGTGGCGGCCCGAGACGATCCGGTCCAGTTCGGATGCGGCGTGCCGCATCAGCTCGGCGGTGGCTTGCCGCCGGGCGGCCCGTGCCAGGGCCGGGTAGTCCATCGTGTCCCCCTTGGCCGGAACACGGCGCTCACCTGCGGTAGGGGTTCTCCGCGCGCAGCGCCTTGTCGATGATGTCGCCGACGTCACGGTCGGTGAAGCTCGGCGCCAGGGGCAGGCCGAGCCGGTCGAGCAGACGCCGCACCTCGTCGACGGTCGGCTCGTCGCTCAGCGGGACGGCCTCCCGCAGGTCGAGCTTGACCGCCTGCTCCCTGTTCAGGTGCAGCTCGGTGACGTAGTAGTCGTACAGCGGCCGGTCCCGCTCCACGTACAGGCTGACCCGGCGCGGATCGTCCTGGGTGATGATCAGGCAGGTGTCGGAGAGGTCGAAGCGCAACGCCGGTGCCACCGAGGACAGATGGACGTCGATCTCCAGGGTGTCCAGGCGCTGGCGGTGCCAGACGGCGGCGACCACGGTGGCGTACGACTCCTTGCGGGTGCGCTCGGTGGTCCACTCGGCGAAGTCGCCCCCGTGGTCCTGGCCGAAGGTGCGCCGGAAACGCGCGTAGGCGGCGCACACCTGGTCATCGGCCGGGTTGACGATGTCGATCTTCATGCTGAGCGAACGGCGCTGCCGTTGCGCCTCCAGGACGCACTCCGGCAGGGTGACGGCGCGCAGATAGGTGCCGGTGCCGCCCCTGAACACCCAGCGGGTGGTGTTGCGCCGGGCCCGTTCGTGCGCCACTGCTACCTCCGCCCCGGCCAGGGTCCGCACCATCGCGAGGTCCTCGATGGCCCGGCTGGTCCCCTCGGTCGCCCGGTGGATGTCGGTGACCCTGCGTCTGCGCTCGGTCAGCGAGCCGAAGACCAGCGCGGCGAGGACCAGCAGGGTGGCCCCGGAGACGATGTTGGGGTCCATGTTCTGGTTGAGGACGTCCATGATGCCCACGACCAGGGCGACCACGATGGCGACGACGCCGTCCGCGTTCCTGACCGCCCAGGCGATCGTGTCCTCCAGCCGGTGCCCGGCCCCCTGCGGTGTCCTGCGCGTCACGTCCACCCTCCCCCGACGGTGGCTTCCATCGTAGGAGGAAGGACGCTCCGTCAGCCATGGTGCAATCGGCCTTCGGCGGACCGGGCGCCATGGGCCTCGGCGTCAGACGCCAGGAGCTTGCGCCGACGCGCCCGGCCCGGAGGGACGGGACGTGCCGGAGGGACGGGACGTGCCGGACCGCGTGAGGATGCGCCTCAGCCAGCGGGCACGGGCGTCCCGGGCGTCCCGGCTGAGAGCCGCTTGTGGCGCGAAGGTGTCGAAGCCGTGGAACGCCCCCGGCCACACGTGCAGTTCCGCCTGGCCACCGGCCTGCCAGACCGCCTGGGCGTAGGTCACGCCCTCGTCCCTGAGCGTCTCGGCCGACCCGACCTCGACGTAGGCCGGGGGCAGCCCGGACAGATCCGTGGCACGGGCCGGAGCCGCGTACGGCGACAGGTCCGCGGCGCCGCACCGGTCGCCCAGCAGCGCCTGCCACCCGGTCGCGTTGGAGGTCCGGTCCCAGGTGTCGAGTCCGGCCATCTGGTGTCCGGAGACGGTGTTGTTGCGGTCGTCGAGCATCGGGCACAGGAGCAGTTGTCCGATCGGGGTGGGCCCGCCCCGGTCACGGGTGAGCAGGGCGAGGGCCGCGGCGAGTCCACCGCCGGCGCTCTTGCCCCCGACGACGATCCGGTCCGCGTCGATCCCCAGCGCGGCCGCGTGCCCGGCCGCCCAGACGAATCCGGCGTAGCAGTCCTCCACCGGTCCGGGGTGGCGCGCCTGCGGTGCCAGCCGGTACTCGACCGAGACGACGGCCAGCTCCAGCGGGAGCGCCCATTCCCGCAGCAGCCGCGGAAGGACGGACCACGCGTTGCCCGTGATCATCCCGCCGCCGTGCATGTAGTAGAGCAGCGGCAGCGGCCCGGCGATCCGGGCGGGCCGTGCGCTCACGAGCGTGACGTCCGGAGCGCCCGGTGGTCCCGGCACGCGCAGCTCGGTCACCTCGAAACGGCCGCCGTCCGCAAGATCCCGGACCGTCGGCCTGGGCCGGGCGGCAGCATCCCGCTCCTGCCGGGCCGCAAGGTCCTCCGGGGTGAACGGCTCCCTCGCCGCGTCCCCCAAGTCCGCCAGCGCCGCGCCCAGTTCGGGGTCGAAGGGGGGCGCATCCCATTCTGTCCGCGCGAGATCCATACGGCGCAGTCAACCACCTGCCGACCTGGCCGACCCTGACGACCTGACGACTGCTCGCCGTCGGCGCACTGGCCTCGGTGGGCGCGGGGAACATGGGCGGCAGGGCACGTGGGCCGGGGCACGGGACGCGTGGTCGCCGAGAGCCTGGGCACGGGGCGCCTGTGCACATCGGCGGTTCGGGGCGAGAAGAATCCCGGCGCGGTGAGGGGCGGTGGCAGGCTGCGGAAAGGTGGCGGCATTTACCCGGCCACCCCGTGGGGTAGATGCCTCGTGTGAGTGAACAGCAGCGGGGGACTGCGGGGTTGGAGATAACCCGCGTGGCAGAGGTGATCGTGAGTGGCCCCGAGGGCACCCCGCGCCGGGGCTCCGGCTACCGCGTCGGCGAGCGGTTCGTCCTGACCGCCGCACACGTGGTGGAGCCACCCCTGACCACGCTTCGCGTCCGTTTCGAGGCCGACCGGCCCGGCGAGTGGACCAGCGGCGCCCGTGTGGTCCTTCGCTCCGCCCGCGCCGACCTCGCCCTGCTGGAGATGGCCGACCGCCCCTCCGCGGCCCCGCCCGTCCACCACACACCCCGTTACGCGGTGCTCCCGGAGACGGACGTCACCCTGCCTGTCACCGCTGTCGGCTTCCCCCGCTTCAAACTGCGCGAGGACGCCGGCCCCGGTCCGGTCGCGCAGGGCGTGCTCAGCCGGTACCGCGACTCCTGCCACATCGAGGGCACGGTGGCCGTCCTCTCCAACCGGCGGGAGGGAACCCTGGAGGTGGCCGTTGCGGCCCCGGCCGACGAGGCCGGACCGGAGCACTCGCCCTGGGAGGGCATGTCCGGCGCCGCCCTCTGGTCCGGCGGCGCGATCATCGGCCTGATCAGCGCCCACCACCGCTCCGACGGCCTCGGCCGGCTCGCGGCGGTGCGGGTGCAACGCTGGTACGACGTGCTCGTCCCGGGCGAGCTGGAACTGCTCCGGTCCTGTGCGGGCCTGCCCGCGCAACCCGTACCGGTCGGTTCCGCCTGCTCCCCCGACGGCACGGCCGTGCCGTCACCGCGCTCCCCGAGCCTCGCTTCGCTGCCGCACACCCTGTCCATGCGTGAACTCAAGGACCTGGTCGATGCGCTGACGGCCTTGCCGGCCCTGCGCCGACCGAACGGCCTCGACACGGTCCTGGAAGGCGTCGACCCCCGGGTGGCCGCCCATCGCCCCCGCGACGACCGGCTGCGGTACGAGGTGTACGGGGTACTGCGCACCTGCCTGCGCTATCCCGGCACCCTTGACAGGTTCATGGAAGCGCTCCGGGACTGGGAGGAGGACTCGGAGGAACTGCGCACAGTCGACCGCGCAGCGGCCGAACTCGCGGTGCGGCACAGCTGACTTGGATGGCAACTGGCCGGTACGCAGGGTTTCGGGCCACCTCCGCCTGGGCCATCATTAGAAAGAAACGACGGCGTGAACGATCATGCAGGGGAGGGGACTTGGCAGCCGTGGAGCGGGCGACGCCGGCCTTTGATTCCGGACTCATGGACCTCTCAGGAGTGACGCTTCAGGCGCTGCGCTCTCTGGACGGCCCCGCCTTGTGCGAGTCCCTCGAGCGGTTGCTGGAGGATGTCGACGATCCCCATGCCCTCACGGTGGCCGGCGTCAATACGCCGCACGGAGTCACTGAGAAGTAGGGCAGCAACCTGGTGCGGGGAGAATGCCGGTGCGCTCGGTGAGCAGCACACCTGACGATCGATCCGCGTTTCACAGTCTCTCGGCCGTCGGCCTCCACGGACTCCTCCGGGGGGACGGCGACGGTGCTGTCATCGACGAGCTGCTCGGCGCCGAGCGCAGTCGCCGACTGCTGCTTCTGCGGGCTCTCTACGACCGAAGCATCCGTGTCGCCTCCGGTTCCGGGGACTTCCCGGTGTCCCTCCGCGATGCCTGGGAGTCCCTTGAGCGTGCGCAGGTCGAGGCACCGGGGGTGGTCGAGGAAGTCCTGATGGCTCCGGGGACCGGAACATGGGTGTCCTCCGCTCTCCGACGCCTGCGGGGCACGCTGCACAGTGACATCCCGCTCTGGGTGACGCTGGGGCACCTGGCCTCCCTGGCCGCGGCCGGGGGCGCGGGCGCCCGCATCGAATTCTCCCTGAGGGTTCCGGCGTGCAAAGGGGCAGTGTCCCTGCCGGGACTGGGATGCGCGGCCCTTCCGGCACAGGAGCACTGGACGACCGCGCGGGTCGCCGGAGACCGGTGGAGCGTGCGGATCACCTGTGGCGGCGGCGAGGTCGTCGTGGGCCCCGACTGGGAGCAGCAGGCGCCGGACTGGCGGCCCACGCGCCGCATGACGCTGGGGCTGGGCGCCGCCGGCTCCGTGGCCCTTGAGGAGCATGACCCCTATCGCACCTTCTCGGGGCCCACCACGCCACGCGTCCTCCCGGAGGCCGAGGCGCGATCCTGGCAGTCCTCACTTGCCGAGGCGTGGACCGTACTGCTGCGCGACGCGCCGGCCCATACGGACGCGATGCGGCAAGGCCTGCTGTCCATTACGCCCATGCCAAGAGGGGAAAGGTTTCGGCCGTACAGCAGCTCGTCCGCGGAGGCCTTCGGAGGAATCAACGCCTCGCTGCCCGAGGAGAGTTCCGAGCTGGCCGCGACGCTGGTGCATGAGTTCCAGCACGTCAAACTCGGAGCGCTCACGCACCTGTCGCCCCTGGTGCGACGGGTCGGCAAGTCGCACGAGCAGCCGGAGCTGTTCCATGCGCCATGGCGGGACGACCCAAGGCCTCTGGAGGGGGTTTTACAGGGGATCTACGCCTTCTTGGGGGTGGCCCGGTTCTGGCGCGTCAACCGCCGTGCCGCCGACGCGGCGCAGGCGCCGTTGGCGCACTTCGAGTTCGCCCTGTGGAGACAGGCGGTGTGGTCGACGCTGGGCAGCGTCCGGGGCCATGAGCGGCTGACGCCCTTGGGGCACCGGCTCCTGGAGTCTTTGGTGCAGAGCTGTGCCGGATGGCTCGGCGACGACGTCCCCGACGCGGAGTTGCGGCTGGCCCGTGAAGCGGCGGCCAGTCACCGCGCACGGTGGCGCGAGCACCATCTGCGGCCGTCGCCGGACCTGGTGGACGAGGCGGTACGTGCGTGGAGGCGAGGAGAGGCGTGTCCACCGTTGGCCCACGCCGCGTCGTCGTTGGTACCGGACGGCGATGCCTGCTTCCTCGACACGACGGCGGTCCTGGCCAGGCACCGCCTCACCGACCCGGACGGCTCCTGGCAGGATCCCGCAGCCGTCGGCGACCGGGTGCAAGGCGCCGGTCCGGTCGACATCCTCCTTGCCCGTGGGGAGCGGACCGCTGCCCGACGGGAGTTAGCGGATCAGCTGCTGTACGGGTATCCCGAGGTGGGCTCGTGGGCGGCGCTGGGCCGGGCCCTGGCCGACAGTCCCGAGCACCGGACCGCGTGCCGCTTTCTGATGCGGTCACCCGAATGGGCCCGCGCCGTTCGGGAGACTCTCCACGAGGAGCACGGGCAGCGGCCGGATCCGGTGACCCTGGCCGCATGGCTGGGCCTCGCCACGAGCCGGCCGGGGCCGTTCGGCTGAGGGGCTGCCCGGACTTCACCGCGCAGCCCCTTCGGCCTCCGGGTCCTTGGCTTCACAGCGGCATGGGGTCGATGTCGCAGTTCAGGCGTGTGCTGTTCAGGAAGGCCACCGTCGCCGGGTGGGGCGTGGGCTCCTGCTCGCCGACACGCTGGGTGTCCAGTACACGGCGCATGCGCTCCTCGGTGTCGAGTCGCAGCGCCGCGGCCTCGCTCTCCAGCCCCAGGGACATCAGGTCCAACGACAGGTTCCCGGCGCAGGCCAAGGTGGTCGGGTGGTCGGGGCCGAAGGTCTGCTGGCACCGGGCCAAGGTGTCGCGCCCCTTGGACTTCGCCTCCTCGTGCTCCCCGAGCGCAGCCATGTCACTGGCCAGGTTCACCGCGGCCACCAGGGTGAAGGGGTGGTCGGCTCCGAGGCTGTCGGACAGCGCGACGAGCGCCGCGTCGTCCAGACGGCGGGCCTCCTCCGGCTTGCCGAGAAGCCGTTCGGACACCGCGAGACCGACGTCGGCGGACAGGGCGTACGGGTGCAGTGAGTGGAATACCTTGCGATAACCGGCGCAGGCCTGGGACC
Source organism: Streptomyces sp. NPDC020362 (assembly GCF_040642095.1). NCBI lineage: Bacteria > Bacillati > Actinomycetota > Actinomycetes > Kitasatosporales > Streptomycetaceae > Streptomyces > Streptomyces sp. NPDC020362. The sequence goes on along the minus strand of NZ_JBFAET010000004.1, from coordinate 160,140 downwards.
CGCGCGCCCGTGCCGCCTCCAGGTCGCCGTTCTGGCGCAGTGCGGTGGCGAGGGGCAGAGCGGTGGCCAGGGACTGGGGGTGGGTGTCCCCGTAGCGTCGGGTGAAGGCTTCGTGCGACTGAATGGCCAGTTCCAGCGCGCGGGGGTGAAGGCCCGCCTTCCGGCACGCGATGCCCAGCTCACGCTCGGTGCTGATGGTGGCCGGATTGTCGTTCCCGAAGACGTCCCGGAAGGCCTCCAACGCGGCTTCCTGGAGCCGGAGCGCACCGACGTAGTCCCCGGCCTCACGGACGTCGATGGCGATCGAGTTCTCCGTGATGAGACTGCGCTGGTCATCGCGTCCGAACAGACGCAGCTTCAGGTTCCAGGTCTTTCTGTCGAGTTCCAGGGCCTCCCGGAAGGCCCCGGTGAGGCGAAGACTGACGCCGAGGTTGTGGGCCATGTTGAGGCTGGCCGGGTCGTCGTCACCGAAGGCCCGGTGCGCCCTCTCGTAGACAACCCTGTCCAGCTCGGCACCGTCGAGGAAGCGGCCTTGGAAGCGGCGTACGGCGGCTTCCATCTGGAATGCGTTCAGGGCCTCCTCGTTGTCCGGCGAGGAGACACGCTCGTGGACACCCCTGATGTGCTCCACCAAGGTGGAGGCATCGCTGTACCGGCCGACCATCAAGTAGACGAAGACCAGCCAGCGGCCCATGACGAGCGTCTGCACGTCTTCCTCGCCGAAGACCTCCACCCAGGCGTTCCAGGCGGTCTCCGAGAAGTCCAGGGAGACGTCGTGGTCTCCCCAGTAGTACAGGTACTTGGCGATGTTCATCACCAGCTGGCGTACCCAGGGCTGGTCGGAGTTGACGGCGCCAGAGGCGATGACGTGCGTGTACAGCTCCGCGTACCGAGGCCAGCTCTCCGGGTCGGTGGGGGTCCGCGGATCGGCGGACGCCATCAGGGCGTGGGCGCCTTCGCGCATGCGGTTCTGCTCCTCCGGGCTCATTCGGTTGATCAGGACGTGCTGGACCAACCGGTGCATCTCAATGGAGTTCGTGCGATGGTCGATACGGGCGAGGGAGTACCGGTTGATCTCCCGTATCGCGCGCGCGAGCTTCATCGGATCGTTCAGAGCCGCATCCAGCTCGGGGAACGTGGCGTTGTATCCCGGGCCGGAGAGGATTTGCCTGGAGATCGGGTCGGGGGCGAAGTATGAGCACAGCTGCAAGAGCCGCAGGGCGGCGGGGCTCCGCGTTTCGAGATGGTCGAGGGAGACGTTCCACGCCGCGGCCACCGGCAGTTGGTAGTCCGGGGGCGGGGCCGTTTCGAGGAGTTCGTTCTGCTTGCTCTCGAAGAGGCGCAGGTACTCGGAGGCGGGCATACCGGTCTCCGCCCGCCAGGCTGCCGCCTGCACCAGGGCCAGCGGCAGGTCGCCGAGCGCCTCGGCCAGCGCCTCGGCCTCCTCGTCGGCGAGTTCGGGGCCCGATCCGCGCAGCAGCTGCTTGCTCTCCTCGCGGGTGAACACGTCCACTTCGAGGGAGCCGCCGACCAGCCCCCAGCGGCGGTTGCGGGACGTGACCAGAATCGTGCCCGTGCCGCCGGTCGGGAAGTACGGGCGCACCTGTTCGGGGCTGTCGGCGTTGTCGAAAATGAGCAGCCACCTGGAGTAGGGGCGTCCCTCGCGCAGCGCCTCCCGGACGGCCGGGCCGGCGATGTTGGCCTCGGACGTGGTCACCAGCCCCAGCCGTTTGGCCAGCTCCACCAGCGACTGACCGACCTGGCCCGGTCGCTCCGAGGGGATCCACCACACGATGTCGTACTCCGACTGGTGCCGGTAGGCGTACTCGATCGCCAGCTGTGTCTTGCCGACGCCGCCCATGCCGTGGATCGCCTCGGGCAGTACCGTCGTCGTGCCCTCGCGCAGCCGCTGTTCGAGCAGTTCGAGGAGCTCATTGCGGCCCGTGAAGTTCTGGTTGCGCGGCGGCAGGTTCCCCCAGACGCGTGGCTGTACGGTGCGCTCTCCCTCCACAGTGCGCTGGGGCGTGGTGGACATCGGCGGGGCTCCTTCGGTGGCTCCTGAAGCGGTGGACGGGGCTATGGCGGCTTCGGCAGGCGGGACCTTGGCAAGCGAGACGGCATACCGCTGATCGTGCCATTTCAACGCATTCTTCAACAATCGGGCGCGCTGAAGGTGTGACCCGGACAATGCGTCCAGCGCGATCAGCTCGATGCGCAGAAACGGCGCGCTCTTGTGGGTCACGCGCGGCTGTGCCGTCTTGCCCAGCGATTCGGTGGGGGGTGGCAGCAGGGACGCGGTCGAGGGGTCCGAGGCCAGCACCTCGCGGACGTCGCGCAGCGTGCGGAGGGTGGCGCTGCGGCGGCCCAGTGCGAGCAGTTGCTCGCGGGCGTCGGGGAGGAAGTCGTAGACCATCGCCCCGGGGGCGTCGAGGTGGACGCCGGTCGGCTGGACCAGGCCGCTCATGAAGAACTCGGAGGCGTGCACCGGCCCGGCGCCGGGAGTCGACCGGATCAGCCTGCGGACGATCGGCAGACTCAGCGGCGCCGCGGCCAGGCGGGTCCCCAGCCGGAAGGCCGTGGGGGACGCAGCCGCACGGAAATCGAAAACACGGTCGGCGGCGGACAGAGGGCTGTCGGAATCGTCGGACTCGGTCGCCCACGGAAAGTTCCGGGCCGCGTCCGGCCGTCCTTTCCAGGCGCTGGCCAGGGTCGCCGGCAGGTCCAGCCCGTGCGGCTCCGCCCCGTCCAGCATGTCGGACAGGGCACGCGCGCCGTGGTGCGTGAGGGAGAGGACGGGTACGGCGACCGGGGGGACTTCGTCGTCCGTGTCCGGGACCGGCTGTGCCGAGTCGCCCTGCTCCTCCCCCGGCGCGGCAGGGACCTCTCGTTCGTGCCAGTCCCAGTCGGCGTTGGCGGCCCAGGGGCCGTGGGCCCCGACCCGCACGTGCAGCACGTCGAGGCCGGTACGGAACCAGAGGTGCGGCGGGAGCGGGTTGAGTACGGCGACCGGCTGGAACCGGCCCCAGCACCTCAAGAGGGGTTGCACCGCACCGAGATGCCAGCCGGCCGCCAGGCCGTCCGTGACCACGAGGATGACGCGGCGCGTTCCGCCCGTCGGGGTCGCCGGCTCGGGCTCGGTGCGGACGGAGGCAGGGAACATCTCGTCCGTACCGAGCAGTGCCACGTGGTGCACCGCAGTGAAATTCCGGGCCAGGGCTCGGGAGAGGCTGTCGATCGCCTCGTCCCACACGCGCATGGTGACGTGGGAGTCGATGACGAGGACGGCTTCCCGGGGTAATGCCTCGCCCTCGAAACGCCAGTCGCTCCACAGGTGCGTCAGGTCGGCTCCTGACCCTGACCGGTCACGCCGAGCGTTGTCACTGGCCATGGTCACTCTCAAGGCATCGCTGGGGTCGCGGAAACGAGGACGGGAGGCCTTCGGCACCAGCCCTGGTTCCGGCTGTGAGCACCCCGTGGGAGGGCCAGCCTACCCACAGTACGGGCGGGTGCCCGTGCTCTCCGCTCGGCGCGCTTGACATCACAGAGGCCCTCCCTTCTGTCCCCCGTCCGCGGTCAACATCTCACCTGTCACCATGGGGCTCACTGCCCGAGCCGGTGGGGCCGGGCATGCGTTCCGGATCGTCCAGCAGCAGGGCCAGATGGCGTCCCACATGGCCGTGCCACTCGTCCGGTCCCAGTGCCAGCGCCTCGCTGCGCCATCGGCGGGTGCGTTCCAGGACTCCGGCCAGGCCACGTTCCTGGACTATGTCCGCGGCCGCCTCCCGGAAGGCAGGGCCGAGGTCACCCCTGTCCCACAGGACGGCCGGGATCCCGGCCCGCATGGCCGCGACGAACTCCCGGCGTGCGGCGGGCGATTCGGTGCCCGGCGGCTCGCTCAGCACGAGGCAGACGATCTGCTGGTCGTCCTTGAGTTCCCGTTCGAGATGGAAGGCGGGCTGGTTCGGCTCGCTCCAGTGCGAGCGGCTGTCCGCAGGCCTGTCCTTGAACTGCCGCCAGCGGTTGTTCCACGGCCGGTGCCAGGCTCCCTTGCGCAGGCGTTCGAAGCTTCGTACGACGACGGTGTAGTCCATGACCAAGGGGGTGGGCACGTCCGCGTCGCTCTCCTTGTGCCACCACTCCACGGGCTCTCCCAGGAGTGCCCAGGGGAGGATGAACTCGATCACGACGGGCTGGCGCAGGTCCCACCAGCGTTCCTCGGCCTGCTCGATGAGGCGGTCCACGGCGGCCTGAAGTTCGTCCCGGTGCAGCTTGAGCGTCTCGCCGGGGATGGGGTGCCAGCCGTCGGAGTCGGACTGCCGCCAGTGGGCCACCCAGAAGTGGTCCGGGTCCACGCCGTCCGGTTCGAACTGGATCAGCAGGTACGCCGGGTGTAACGAGGCCTCGCCGGGAGAGACGAACTCACCCTGTTGCCAGACGGCCATCTCCTCGGCGAGTCCCCGGAGCTGGGCCTGCTTGCGGTTCCAGCGGCGCAGGTGCTCCGCCTCCTCGGTGCGGCCCTCCTTCACCAGGTACTCGGAGACGAGGGAGAGGAACGCCATGGACGGGGGCAGTTCGTCCGCCGCCGTGTTGTTCCCGGCCAGGTGCAGGAAGACCGCCCAGCCCGTGTCGCACCACTCCTCCAGTTCCTGGGTGCGTGAGTGGCTGGCCCGGCGGGCGAGGGTGGTGAGGAGCGAGGTGGAACGGATCTCGCGGAGGACGGGCCGCAGGGGGTGCAGATCCGTGTCCTTGAAGAAGGCCGCGGCCTCCCACTCGTCCACCAGACGCCACAGTGCGAGCACGCCGACCGAGGCCTGTTCCGCGTAGCCCAGGCAGCGGGCCAGGGTCTGCAGTCCCTCGTCGGTCTCCGCACACGCCTTGACCACCCGCCGCGACCACAGGGTGAGCGGCTGGTCCTGGGGCGGGTCCACGGACAGGCGGAGTTCCGCGGACAGGTCCTGCACCAGCATGTCCGCACCGGCCTGCCGCCGCACTGTCTCCGTCGTGGCGAGCACACCGGACATCTCGGCCATGAGCTCGTTGCGAACGCGTGCGGCGCTGCGCCCCTCCACCTCGTGACCCCCTCCGGCCGTCATCGAGTTCGTCCGCAGTCCGGTTCGGACAGCGTACGTCTAGCCTTCCCGCTGCGTCATCGGCACGAACAAGGCGTAATCCTCAACGCTCCCCGTCCGCCTCGTCGCCCGCGATCAGAAAGCGGTGACGGGTGCCGTCGGGCGCCACCAGGGTGGGCTGGAGGGTGATGGTGATGCGATGGGTCCGGGAGTCGGTGAGGGACGCATCGCCGTTGGCCTCGACGACCCAGAACTTCACCTTGCCGCCGGCACCGCCGGTGCGGTCGACCGCGACGGTCGCCTCGATCTCCACCGAGCCGAGCTCGAAGCGGAGCGGACCGGTTCCCGTCTCGGCCATGGCGTCGTTGAGCTGTTCCTTCAACTCACGCACCATGGCGGCTAGTTCGATCAACAGTCCTCCCCCGGCTGCATCACAGGGTTGAGATGGTACCGAGGTTCGGGGGTGCGCCGGGCCACTCTGCGCACGTTCCTCCGCACGATCACCGGCCAATTGCCGACTGTGCCACCGACGTTGCCGTCACGGTCACGGCTGTCCGTATCCGGCCGGTCCGATGACACAACGTCAGTGACCGCCGGTGGTCCCCGGTCCGGTGCGGGGAGAGGGCGCTGAGGAAGGTGCGGCTGCGGCCCGGGGGCGTGGCGGAAGGGGTGGGAGTACGGGCCCTTGGCTCCTGGCTTGATGTGCTTGTCCGGGCGCAGGGTTGGGTCGGTGGCCCGGGGCTCGCCTTCGTGCACGCGGTGGCCACCGCCCACGGCGGCACCGCGCACGCCGGGAACACCGGCCACGGAACCGCCGTCACCCTGGACCTGCCCTGCTGACCGGCGCGTGGATCCCGCCCCGCACCGGCTCGGCCGCCGTCAGTAGTACTCCTCCCGTTTCCGCATGCGCCCGGTGGGCTCGATCTCGCCGTCGAGGAACGTGTACAGCTCCTCGGCCCCGTCGAGCAGCACGCCATAGGCGGGCGCAGTCGTATCGTCGGGCGGCTCCTTGATGCCGAGGATCCCTCCGAGCCTCCCCTCCTGACCCGGCATGCCGGAGGCGCGGAGCACGCGCACTTCCGCGTAGAACGGGAGAACGTCGGTCATGGCGGACCCTCCCTACAACCCCACGATCTTGTTCCAGCGCTTCGCGAACTCCACCCGCTCCGTCGACGTGATGTCCCGTGCGATCGCGAGCCGCCTGCGCATCGTGCTGTCGGGGAAGATCAGCGGGTTGTCGGCCAGGGCTGCCGTGTCCTTGTCCTTGGAGGCGGCGAGGACCTCCTTGGCCGCGGGAACCGGGCACACGTAGTTGACCCAGGCGGCGAGCTTCGCGGCGACCTCGGGGTCGTAGTAGTAGTCGATCAGGCGCTCGGCGTTGGACTTGTGGCGGGCCCGGTTGGGGATCATCAGGGAGTCCGACCACAGCTCTGCGCCCTCGTCGGGGACGAGGAAGCGGATGTCGGGGTTGTCCGCCTGGAGCTGGATGACGTCCCCGGAGTAGGCCTGGCAGGCGAGGACGTCGCCGCTGACCAGGTCCTTGGTGTAGTCGTTGCCGGTGAAGCGGCGGATCTGGCCGCGCTCGACCTCGCGTTCCACCTGGTCGCAGACCTTGTGGAAGTCGTCCGCCGTCCACTTCGTGATGTCGACGCCGTTGCCCTGCATCAGCAGCGCGAAGGCCTCGTCCAGGCCGGAGAGCAGGGTCACGCGGCCCTTGAGGTCGCCCGCCCACAGGTCATGGACATGGCGTATCTCGCGGCCCAGCTTGCGGCGGTTGTAGGCGATCCCGGTGATGCCCGACTGCCACGGCATCGTGAACAGGCGGCCCGGGTCGAAGCCGGGCGAGCGGAGCAGCGGGTCCAGGTATTTCGCCACGTTCGGCTGGCGGGCCCGGTCCATCCGCTGCACCCAGCCGAGCCGCACGAACCGCGCGCACATCCAGTCGCTGTTGACGATCAGGTCGCGGCCGGTCGACTGGTGGTTCATCAGCGCAGGGCTGATCTTGCCGAAGAACTCGTCGTTGTCGTTGATCTCCTCGCTGTAGTCGACGGAGATCCCGGTGCGCTTCTCGAAGGCGTCGAGGGTGGGCCGCTTGTTCGGGTTCTTGTCATCGGTGTCGATGTACAGCGGCCAGTTCGCCCAGGTCAGCTTCCGGTCGGCGGAGGACTCGTCGGGTACGGCACGGTCACCGGGCTTGACGTAGGCGGCGGGCACCCCGCAGCCGGCCAGCGCGCCGAGCGCGGCGGTGCCGCCGAGGGCGCGCAGCAGGGAACGGCGGGAGACGGGACGCGGAAGCGAGGATGTCTGGGGCACCAGGGCAGGATGCCTCCATGCCCCCCGCACGGACAATCGACGCTGCGTCGAGCCCGCCGGGTGGGACCCGACACCTTGTCGATCAGCCCGGCGGGGCAAAGAAACGCGGCCCCGGACGGGGAGGTGAACCCGTCCGGGGCCGCGCCCGCAGCCGAAAACGGCGCCGAAGCGGAGCGCTTACGCGTCCAGCGACGTCATCACGTGCTTGATCCGCGTGTAGTCCTCGAACCCGTACGCCGACAGGTCCTTGCCGTAGCCGGACTTCTTGAAGCCGCCGTGGGGCATCTCGGCGACCAGCGGGATGTGGGTGTTGATCCACACGCAGCCGAAGTCGAGCTTCTTGGACATGCGCATCGCTCGACCGTGGTCCTTGGTCCACACCGAGGAGGCGAGGGCGTACTCGACGCCGTTGGCCCACTCGACGGCCTGGTCCTCGTCCGAGAAGGACTGGACGGTGATGACCGGGCCGAAGACCTCGTTCTGGACGATCTCGTCGTCCTGCTTGAGGCCGGAGACGACGGTCGGGGCGTAGAAGTAGCCCTTGTCGCCGACCTGGTGGCCGCCGGCCTCGACCTTGGCGTGGGCCGGCAGGCGGTCGATGAAGCCGGAGACCTGCTTGAGCTGGTTCGGGTTGTTGAGCGGGCCGAAGAGCACGTCCTCGTCGTCCGGCTGCCCGGTCCTGGTCTCGGCGGCGGCCTTGGCCAGCGCGGAGACGAACTCGTCGTGGATGGACTCCTGGACGAGGACCCGGGTCGCGGCCGTGCAGTCCTGGCCTGCGTTGAAGAAGCCCGCCACGGAGATGTCCTCGACGGCCTTGGCGATGTCGGTGTCCTCGAAGACGACGACCGGGGCCTTGCCGCCCAGCTCCAGGTGGACCCGCTTGAGGTCCTTGGAGGCGGACTCGGCGACGGACATGCCGGCGCGTACGGAGCCGGTGATGGAGGCCATCGCCGGGGTGTCGTGCTCGACCATCGCGCGGCCTGTGTCGCGGTCGCCGCAGATGACGTTGAAGACGCCCTTGGGCAGGATCGAGCCGATGATGTCGGCGATCAGGACGGTGGAGGCGGGGGTCGTGTCCGAGGGCTTGAGGACGACCGTGTTGCCCGCCGCGATCGCCGGGGCGAACTTCCACACGGCCATCATCATCGGGTAGTTCCAGGGGGCGACCTGGGCGCAGACCCCGACCGGCTCACGGCGGATGATCGAGGTCATCCCGTCCATGTACTCGCCGGCGCTGCGTCCCTCCAGCAGCCGGGCCGCACCCGCGAAGAAGCGGATCTGGTCGACCATCGGCGGGATCTCCTCGGAGCGGGTCAGCCCGGTCGGCTTGCCCGTGTTCTCCACCTCTGCCGCGATCAGTTCCTCGGCGCGCTCCTCGAACGCGTCCGCGATCTTCAGGAGGGCCTTCTGCCGCTCGGCGGGGGTCGTGTCGCGCCAGGCCGGGAAGGCCGTGGCGGCGGCCGCCATCGCGGCGTCCACGTCCGCCTGCCCGGACAGCGGAGCGGTGGCGTACGCCTCGCCCGTCGCGGGGTTGACCACCTCGGTGGTCCGTCCGTCGGCGGCGTCCCGGAACTCACCGTCGATGTAGTTGCGCAGACGACGCAGCTCGGTGCTCACTGCCGGCCTCCTGGTCTGTTCGAACTGTCCAATCACTGAGACACCTACCCTAGTCGCCGCATCCACGTTTTCAACACCCCCACCGCCGCCACTTCTGCGAAATCCGCAAGTCTCAGACCCTAAGACAACGAATTTCATCGATACGGCCTTGCGAAACTGTCGAGACGTCGTGCACAGTGAGGTCGTGGCCAGTCGAAGCGCAGACCAGAGGGACTCGTCCCGCGAGTCCAGGAACGGCACTCCCCAGCTGGATGCCGTCTCCCTCGCCATCATTCAGCAGCTCCAGGAGGACGGCCGCCGGCCGTACGCCGCGATCGGCAAGGCCGTCGGCCTCTCCGAAGCTGCCGTGCGCCAGCGCGTCCAGAAGCTGCTGGACCAGGGCGTGATGCAGATCGTCGCCGTCACGGACCCGCTCACCGTGGGCTTCCGCCGGCAGGCGATGGTCGGGGTCAATATCGCGGGCGATGTCGAGTCCATCGCGGAGGCGCTGACCGCCATGTCGGAAGTCGAGTACGTGGTGATGACCGCGGGCTCGTTCGACATCCTCGCCGAGATCGTCTGCGAGGACGACGACCACCTGCTGGACGTCATCAACAAACGCATCCGGGCCCTGCCCGGCGTGCGCTCCACCGAAAGCTTCGTCTATCTGAAGCTGAAGAAGCAGACCTACATGTGGGGAACCCGATAACCGTGACCGAGAAGGACCTCAGCCGCACCGCGTACGACCACCTGTGGATGCACTTCACCCGCATGTCCTCGTACGAGAACTCCCCCGTCCCGACCATCGTCCGGGGCGAGGGCACCTACATCTACGACGACAAGGGCAAGCGCTACCTCGACGGTCTCGCGGGTCTGTTCGTGGTCCAGGCCGGTCACGGCCGCACGGAACTCGCCGAGACCGCCTTCAAGCAGGCCCAGGAGCTGGCCTTCTTCCCGGTGTGGTCCTACGCCCACCCCAAGGCCGTCGAGCTGGCCGAGCGTATCGCCGACTACGCCCCGGGCGACCTGAACAAGGTCTTCTTCACCACGGGCGGCGGCGAGGCGGTCGAGACCGCCTGGAAGCTCGCCAAGCAGTACTTCAAGCTGCAGGGCAAGCCGACCAAGTACAAGGTCATCTCGCGTGCGGTCGCCTACCACGGCACCCCGCAGGGCGCCCTGTCCATCACCGGCCTGCCGGGCCTGAAGGCCCCCTTCGAGCCGCTGGTGCCGGGCGCGCACAAGGTCCCGAACACCAACATCTACCGCGCCCCGCTCTTCGGCGACGACCCGGAGGCCTTCGGCCGCTGGGCCGCCGACCAGATCGAGCAGGAGATCCTCTTCGAGGGCCCGGACACCGTCGCCGCGGTCTTCCTGGAGCCCGTGCAGAACGCCGGCGGCTGCTTCCCGCCCCCGCCCGGCTACTTCCAGCGCGTGCGCGAGATCTGCGACAAGTACGACGTGCTGCTCGTGTCGGACGAGGTCATCTGTGCCTTCGGCCGCCTGGGCACGATGTTCGCCTGCGACAAGTTCGGCTACGTCCCGGACATGATCACCTGCGCCAAGGGCATGACCTCGGGCTACTCCCCGATCGGCGCCTGCATCGTCTCCGACAGGATCGCCGAGCCGTTCTACAAGGGCGACAACACCTTCCTGCACGGCTACACCTTCGGCGGCCACCCGGTGTCGGCGGCCGTGGGTCTCGCCAACCTCGACCTGTTCGAGCGCGAGAACCTCAACCAGCACGTGCTCGACAACGAGGGCGCGTTCCTCTCCACGCTGCAGAAGCTGCACGACCTGCCGATCGTCGGCGACGTCCGCGGCAACGGCTTCTTCTACGGCATCGAGCTGGTGAAGGACAAGAACACCAAGGAGTCCTTCAACGACGAGGAGACCGAGCGCGTCCTGTACGGCTTCCTCTCCAAGGCGCTCTTCGAGAACGGCCTGTACTGCCGTGCCGACGACCGCGGTGACCCGGTCGTCCAGCTCGCCCCGCCGCTGATCTCCAACCAGGAGACCTTCGACGAGATCGAGCAGATCCTGCGCGCGACGCTGACGGAGGCGTGGACGAAGCTCTGAGCCTCGCGGCTTCGAGCCCCCCGACTCCGACCAGATGATCAACACACGGCCCCGGGTCGTCCGTTCGAGTGAGAACGGCGGCCCGGGGCCGTGTGCTGTCCCGGCTCTCCGCCCCGGCTGCCTAGCGTTCCAGTGACCGATCGGCCGTCCGTTCGTTCCCCCGGACGGGGGATCAGGCACGGGAAAACGGATCAGAACGAGGTGTACGCCGATGGAGGCCCCGCCGGACAACGACGTGCTCTGGGCGCGCTCGCTGCACTTCAGGCACCAGGACGGCTCGCCCGGTCTCGCCGGGGTCTCGCTCAACGTGCGCGAGGGCGAGATCGTCGCCGTCGGCGGCCCGCGCGGCAGCGGCAAGACAACGCTGCTGCGCTGCCTGTCCGGCCAGGCCGGGGTGGAGCGCGGCGAGGTCTGGTTCAACAGCACGCCGGTGCACACCATGGGACCCATGGCCCGTGAGCGGCTGCGGCTCGACCGGTTCGGCTGGATCGACCCGGCCCCCGTGCTCGTCCCGGAGCTGAACGCCTGGGAGAACGCCGCCCTCCCTCTGATGCTGCGCGGCACCAGCCGCCGCCGGGCCAAGGTGGCCGCCCTGGAGTGGCTGGAGCGCCTCGACGTCGGCGACCGCGCCCGCAAACGCCCCCACGAGCTGCGGCAGGCCGAACGCCAGCGCGTCGCCTGCGCCCGTGCACTCGCCTCCGGTCCCACGGTCCTGTTCGCGGACGAGCCGACCGCACCGCTGCACCGCGCGGATCAGACTCCGGTGCTGCGCACGCTGATCACGGCGGCCCGCTCGCACGGCATCACCGTCATCCTGGCCACGCACGACGCCGGGACCGCGGCCTTCGCCGACCGCACGGTCTCCCTGCTGGACGGGCGGTGCGTGAGGACCCTGCGGCTGCCGGACACCCCGGAGGCGGAAGGCCGGGCCGCCGCGTGCTCGCTCTACGTCTGACCCACGCGGCCCGGCCCGCCGTCCAGCTGCGCCGCCTCCTGGTGGCCGCCGCCTCGGCCGGCACCGGCTTCCTCCTCCTGTCCTGCCTCGGCTATGCGATGGGCCACCCCGGGACACCGGGCTCCGCCCTGCTGCGCCTGGCCTGGTGCGTGGTCCCGCTGGCCGCCACGGCGTACTTCGCGCTCGCGGTGGCCCGCACGGACCCCGGCACCCGGCCGCGCCCCGGCCTGTCGGCGGTCGGCCTCGGCCCGGCCCGTCTGATGGCGGTCTCGGCGCTGACCACGGCCCTGTCCTGCACCGTGGGCGCGCTGCTGGCGCTGCTGTTCTTCCTGCACCTGCGCGGCGATCTGACGGGCATGCCCTTCGACGGCGCGGCGGCCGGTTTCCTGGCCGCCGACCAGCCCCTCCCCCTCCCTGCGGCCCTGACCCTGCTGCTCCAGGTCCCGGCGGTCGCATCGACGACGGTGGCCCTGGCCCTGCGCCCGAGGGAGACCCGCCCGCCCGCCCGACGATCCCCTCGCGCCCTCGGCCGCTTCGGCGCGCGGTGGGGCAGCGGTACCGGGGACAGCGGCCCGCAGGGCCGTGGGAGCAGCCCGCAGGGCCGTGGGAGCAGCCCGCAGGGCCGTGGGAGCGGCCCGGCGGAGGGCAGCAGTGCTCGGCCGGAGGCCGGAGCGGCCGGGGACGGCGCGCACTCCAGCGGTGGCCCCGCGCCCGCCCCGGGTGCCGGGACCGACCCCGAGCCCGCGACCCCGGACTCCGGCTGGACCGACGCCCTCACCGGCAGCCGGCCGAGCCGCGCGGTGGCCGGCCTGCCCTGGGGTGTGGCCACCCTCGCCGCGGGTCTCGCCGTACAGACCTATGCGGGCCGGTCCGCTCCGGTCCCGGCCCTCACCGCTCTGCCCGTCGACGCCGGCGCGGTGCTGGCCGGCTGGATCATCACCGCCGTGGGTCTCGTGATCGTCTCCCCCGGCCTCACCGACCTGTGCGGACGGCTGCTGCAGTCGCACCGCCCCGGGGCGCTCCGGCTCCTGGCCGGCCGGGTCCTGATGGCGGAGGCGACCCGGATCGGGCGGCCCCTCGGCGTGGTCTGCGCGGTGGCGTCCACCGCCTACGCCATGGCCGTCCTGCACGACCGTCCCGCCGCCGCCTTCGGCCCCCTCACCGCCCTGGCCTCGCTCGTGGTCACCGGCTGCACGGTGGCGACGCTGCTGACGGCGGCCGTCGAGGCCCGGCAGAGCCGCGCCGACACCACCGCCGCCCTGCTGCGTCTCGGCGCTCCCGCCGCGATGCTGCGCAGTGCCGCGGCCCTGCGCGCGGCCGCCCTGCTGGCCCTGTTCGGCCCGTTCACCCTGGTGATCGCCGGCCTGGCGGCGCTGCCGAACGCCGGCTGAGGCGTCGTACGAGCACCGTGGGAAAAAGTTCTCCGGCGGCCGATGAGTTCCGCTGCGGCCCGGCGTCTACCCCACCGAACGGCAGCAAGCGCACGGACCCGAGGGAGAGACCCCATGTACCAGCAGATGATCTTCGTGAACCTGGTAACCAACGATGTCGCCGCCACGAAGGAGTTCTTCACGGAGCTGGGCTACGCCATCAACCCGCAGTTCAGCAGCGACGAGTGCGTCTGTGTCGAGATCAGCGACACGATCGTCGCGATGCTCCTGACCCGGCAGCACTATTCCCGGTTCACCGGGAAGGAGATCGTGGACTCGGCCAAGTCCAGCGAGGTGCTGCTGTGTCTGAGCGCCGAGAGCCGCGAGAAGGTGGACGAGCTGGTGGACAAGGCGATCGCGGCCGGCGGCACCGCCCACGGCGAGCCCCAGGACCACGGGTTCATGTACGGCCGCGCCTTCGACGACCTCGACGGCCACACCTGGGAGGTCATGTGGATGGACCCGGCGGCGGTCCAGGGCTGACCCTCACGAACCGAACGTCCGTGCCTGGCAGGGGCGGGTGCATCCGGCACCTGCCCGGCCCGGCCCGCTCATTCGGTTCCGCGTCCAGGCCGTCGATCTGACGGCCCGTACGGACACCGTACGGATCCCCTTCTCGTCGTCTCTCGCCGTCTCTCGCCGTCGGCACAACGGGCGCCACTTTCCCGGCTGCCCGAGGCGGCCGCGTGAACGAGGCCCACCAAAGACGTGAGTTGTCCGCCCTGCCGGTGCTGCGGTCGCTCGCCCGGGACCGGGCGATGGAGTCCCGTATCGCCCTCGTTGACCGGATCGAGCAGGCTGTTCCGCTGTTGAAACGTCTCTGCAGTTAATAAGCAGGCAAAGGCAACGGCCGCCGCAGGCATATGCATTGACACTTCTTATGGAGCGCTTATAAACCTGTGAGTCTCTTGGGGGCGCTGGGACCTCACCTCACACGTCGTCCCTCCCTCCCTCAACCCCCCGCAGTTATGCACTCTGTAAAGGACAAACGTGTCCATAACTCGCCGTAGCACACGCCGCTCCGTGCGCATCCTGGGTGTTGCCTCCGCCTCCGCCGCACTGGCTCTCGGTGTCGCCGGCCAGGCCCTCGCCTGCAACATCAGTGAGTTCTCCGCCGAGGCCACGTGCACCGGTGACAAGGGCTCCGTCGTCGTCACCGACAAGGACGCCTCCGGCACCCCTGCCATCATCACCGTGTTCCTGAAGAGCGCCGCCGGCGTCGAGACGCAGGTCGGCAAGCCGCAGAACATCAAGGGCACCGCCAAGGGCGCCACGGTCACCTTCTCCGAGGACTGGAAGCCCAACGCGACCTACCGCGTCCACGTCAAGGCCGGCCACCTCGTCGACGAAGACGTCAAGCCCGCCCTCGTGACCCCCGCCACGGCGTGCAAGAAGGAGGAGTCCTCGACTCCGACTCCGCCGGCCACCCCGTCGCCGAAGCCGTCGAAGCCCACTGCGACCCCGACCCCGTCGGCCTCCGAGAGCAGCTCCGCCCCGGCGAGCGCGCCGAGCAACGCCCCCTCCCCGGCGGCCGGCGACTCGAACCTCGCCGAGACCGGTGCGAACTCCAACACCGGCCTGATCGCCGGTGCCGCGGGCGCCCTGGTCGTCGTCGGCGGCGGCGCCGTCTACTTCGGCATGCGCCGCCGTGGGGCGAAGAACGGCAGCTGACGCCCCCTTCGCACCCCGCTCGTACCACGCCGCGGCCCGTCCCCGAATCCCCCGGGGACGGGCCGCGGTCGTGTTCAGCCGAAGGTCGTCCGCTCCAGCCAGAACTCCAGCACCTCGCGCTCGCCCAGCACCTCCAGGCCGGGGGCGTCCAGCGGCAGCCGCCGGTAGAAGGCGAGCAGCAACGGGGTGAGCGGGCCGCGCAGGGCGACGGTGGCCTTCTCGTGGCCGCGGCGCCAGCCGACGCCCTCCTCGCCCAGCTCGACGAGCCATTCGGCGTTCAGTGCCGGGTCGGTGTCGGTGGCGTGCAGATGGATGCTGCGGCCGGGCCCGCGCAGTTCCTCGGCCGCCGGGTGCGCCGCGTTCTGCTGCACCCACTCCACGAGCTGGAGCCACTCGTCCAGCGCGTCGGCGGCGATGTCGGGGGCGACCTCGTAGGGCTGCGAGGCCGTGAGCGCGGCGTCGGCACGGTGCACGGTGATCTCGTGTGTCATGCGCCGGGCCCAGAAGCCGGAGTTGGCGATCCCGGCCCACGCCCACACCGAGGTGTCGGGCCCGGCCTCGCGCAGCGCCTCTACGACCCGCTCGCCGGTCTCCGCCAGCCACTTGTCCAGGACCGCCGCGTCGCCCCGCTGCTCGGGTCCCGCGGCGAGGGGGATCTGCTCCTGCGGGATGTTCTCCTGAGCCCGGTTGCGGACCAGGGCGTCCACCCAGCGCAGGGCGCCGCCCATATGACGCACGAGGTCCTCCAGCGACCAGTCCGGGCAGGTCGGTACGGTGGCGGACAGGTCCGTGCCGGACGTCACCACTGCCCTCAACTGCCCCACTTGGTGGGCGATTTCATCGCAGTACCGGTCATGTGCGAGCAAAGTCATGCCCCTCACCCTAGGGGCACGGTGATCAACCGAGCACGTCGATTTCCGTCACGTCGAACTCGACGCCCACGTCGGCCCCGGTCTCCGGCGCGTCCCGGAGCGCACAGGCCGCCTCCAGGAGCGGGCCACCGTCCCGGGGCCTCAGACGGACGGCCACATGGGTGCCCTTGAAGGTGCGGGCGGCCACCGTGCACGGCAGACCCTCGTCGGCCGCCACGAGCCGTACTCCGGCGGGCCGGACGAGCAGCGGGTAGTTGCCCTGGGGCGAGCCCTCGGGCACCGGCAGCTTGCCCCACGGGGTGTTCGCGACCGCGTCCGCGACGGTCGCCGGGACCACGTTGTCGAAACCCAGGAAACGGGCCACGAACTCGTCGGCGGGCCGCTGCCAGACCTCCAGGGGCGTGCCGGACTGAGCGATCCGCCCGTCGCGCATCACCACGACCCGGTCGGCCAGCGCGAAGGCCTCGCCCTGGTCATGGGTCACCGCGAGCACGGTCGTACCCAGCCGGCCGAACAGCTCGCGCAGTTCGACCACCAGCCGCTCCCGCAGCGAGCGGTCGAGTTGGCCGAGCGGTTCGTCGAGCATGAGCAGTCGGGGCCGGGGCGCCAGCGCCCGGGCGAGGGCCACCCGCTGCTGCTCACCGCCGGACAGCGCGGCCACGGCCCGCCGGGCGGCCCCCGGCAGGCCGACCAGCTCAAGCAACTGCCCGATCTCGGCGTCCCGTTCACGCTTGGGCACCCCGTGCATCCGCAGTCCGAAGGCCACGTTCCCGCCGACGTCCCGCTGCGGGAAGAGCTGATGGTCCTGGAACATCAGCCCGACGCCCCGCCGGTGCGCGGGCACGCCCGCCTGGTCGCGGCCGTCGAGCAGCACCCGCCCCGCGTCCAGGGGCTGCAGCCCGGCCACCGCCCTGAGCAGCGTGGACTTCCCGCTGCCGCTGGGTCCGAGCACACACACCACCTCGTGCTCGGCGACGTCCAGGCCGACCGCGTCGAGCACCGGCCGCCCCCCGAAGCGCACGGTCGCGGCCTGAAGGCTCAGCAGCATCAGAACTCCCCCGTCCGATCGGTGCGCAGCCGCTCCAGGACGAGCAGGGAGGCCGCGCACACCACCATCAGAATCGTGGACAGAGCCATCGCCTGCCCGTAGTTGAGGTCCCCGGGCCGGCTCAGCAGGCGGGCCACGGCGACCGGGAGCGTCGGGTTGTCGGGGCGCGCGATGAACACGGTCGCCCCGAACTCGCCGAGGGACACGGCGAACGCGAACCCTGCTGCGATCAGCAGCGCCCGCCGCACCAGCGGCAGGTCGATCTCCCGCCACACCCGCCAGGGCGAGGCCCCGAGCACGGCCGCCGCCTCCCTGAGCCGTCCGTCCACCGCCCGCAGCACGGGCAGCATGGTCCGTACGACGAAGGGGGCGCCGACCAGCGCCTGCGCGAGCGGGACGAGGATCCAGGACTGACGCAGGTCCAGCGGGGGCTTGTCCAGCGCGATCAGAAAGCCGAAGCCGACCGTCACGGCGGAGACGCCGAGGGGCAGCATCAGCAGCGCGTCGAAGCCGCGCACCAGCCGGCCCGCGTCCCGGCGGGCCAGTGCGGCGGCGGCGAGACCTCCGATCAGCACGGCGATGGCGGTGGCGGCGAAGGCGTACTCCAGGGAGGTCCACACGGCGTGCAGCGGTGCCACGAGGAACGTGCCGCCGTCCGCGTTCGTCAGCGCCCGGTAGTAGCCGAGACCGGGCGCGTCGAGGGAGCGCCGTACGAGCACGGCGAGCGGCAGGACCAGGAGCAGGGCGATGGTGACGAGGACCGAGGCGAGCAGCACCCACTGCCCGGCCCCGCGCGGCCGGCGGGCCGTGACCGAGGCGTCCACCAGGCGCAGGGCGGTCTCCCGCCGCCGTACCGTCCAGGCGTGCACGGCGAGGATCGCGCCCACCGCGACGAACTGGACGAGGGTGAGCACGGCGGCCGTGGACAGGTCGAACACCTCGGAGGTCTGCCGGTAGATCTCCACTTCGAGGGTGGAGAAGGTGGGCCCGCCGAGGATCTGCACCACACCGAAGGAGGTGAAGGTGAACAGGAACACCATCAGTGCGGCGGCGGCCACGGCGGGCGCGAGGGCCGGCAGGGTGATCTTCCGCCAGGCCCGCAGGGACGATGCACCGAGCATCCGGGCGGCCTGTTCCTGCCGGGGGTCGAGCTGGGCCCACAGTCCGCCGACCGTGCGCACGACGACGGCGTAGTTGAAGAAGACGTGCGCCAGCAGGATCGCCCACACCGTGGTGTCCAGCCGCACGCCCCACAGCTCGTCCAGCAGTCCGCCACGCCCGACCAGCGCCAGGAAGGCGGTGCCGACGACGACGGTCGGCAGTACGAACGGGACCGTGACGACGGCCCGCAGCACCTGCTTGCCGGGGAAGTCGAGGCGGGCGAAGACATAGGCGGCGGGCAGGGCGAGCAACAGCGTGAAGGCGGTGGAGGCGAGCGCCTGCCAGGTGGTGAACCACAGCACGTGCCGGATGTCCGGCTGGGTGACGACGTCCGTCATCCGCCCGAACTGCCAGACACCGTCCACCTTGAGCCCGCGCGCGACGATCGCGGCGACGGGCCAGGCGAAGAACACGGCGAAGAACGCGACGGGCAGGGCCATGAGCCCGAGCCGCGCCGCGCTCCCGCGCCGCCTCCTGGCCGCCGCCTCGTCCGCTGCGCCGGCCGCCGCCTCGTCCGCTGGCTCGGCCCCTACTTCAGTACGAGCGACGTCCACGACTTGACCCACTGGTCACGGTTGGCGGCGATCTTGGCGGGGGCGAGGGTCTCGGGGTTCTTGGCGGCCGGCCCGTACTTGGTGAAGTCGGCGGGCACCGCGGCGCCCTTCACCACCGGGTACACGAACATGTTCAGCGGCATGTCCTGCTGGAACTCCTTGGAGAGCAGGAAGTCGATGAACGCCTTGCCGCCCTTGGTGTTCTTCGCGTTGCTCAGCAGCCCGGCGAACTCGATCTGCCGGAAGCAAGTGCCGGTCGCGACGCCGGTCGGGGCGGTGCTGGGCCGCTTCTTGGCGTAGATCACCTCGGCGGGCGGGGAGGAGGCGTACGACACCACGAGCGGCCGGTCGCCACCAGCCTTCTTGCCCTCGGACGAACCGGAGAACTCCTGGTAGTAGGCCTGCTCCCAGCCGTCGACGACCTTGACGCCGTTGGCCTCGAGCTTCTTCCAGTAGCCCTGCCAGCCTCCCCCGCTCTCGGTCCCGTACTGCGCGGCGCTGCCGAGCAGGAAGCCGAGACCGGGCGAGGAGGTGGCCGCGTTCTCGGTGACGAGGAGGTTCTTGTACTCGGGCTTGGCGAGGTCGGCGAAGGTCTGCGGCGGGGTCAGCTTGTGCTCGCTGAAGTAGGCCTTGTCGTAGTTGACGCAGATGTCGCCGTAGTCGACGGGCGTGACCCGGTGCTTGTCCCGGTCGAGCTGGTAGGCGGCACCGGCGGTCGCGAGGCCCTTCGCCGTGTACGGCTGGAAGAGACCGTTGTCCAGGGCCCGGGACAGCAGGGTGTTGTCGACGCCGAAGAAGACGTCGCCCTGCGGGTTGTCCTTGGTCAGGATCGCCTTGTTGACGGCCTGGCCGGCGTCGCCGCCCATCAGGACCCGCACCTTGTACCCGGACTGCTTCTCGAAGTCCTTGAGCACGCTCTTGGAGACCTTCCACGAGTCGTGGCTGACGAGCGTCACGGTCTTGGAGTCCGTGGCGCTCTTGGTGTCCGTCGATCCGCACGCGGACAAGGTGAGAAGGCCGAGGCCGACCGCCGCGGCCACGAGGGTCTTGGTGTGCACGTGAATGTCCTCCTGGGGGTTGGCCAGGAAGAACGCGGCCCCGCCCGGTCCTTCGGGAAGGATCCGGGCAGGGCGCAACAGCATGAGTGGAGACCGAACTTCCTACCCAGAATGACCTGGGCGAGGTTCAGAGGGTCTGCGGCCCGATTGCCGCACTCTCAGCGCTGTGGCGCTCCCCTGTCGGAATATGAAGATGTGGTTGACGTGGCCAGATTACCGCTCGGTGGCCGCCAGCTGACCGCACGCCCCGTCGATCTCCTGGCCCCGGGTGTCCCGGACGGTGACCGGCACGCCATGGGCGGCGATCGCCTCCACGAACGCCTTCTCGTCCTCGGGGCGCGAGGCGGTCCACTTCGACCCCGGCGTCGGGTTCAGCGGAATGAGGTTGACGTGCACGGGCTTGCCCCTGAGCAGCCGCCCGAGCCGGTCACCGCGCCAGGCCTGGTCGTTGATGTCCCGGATCAGGGCGTACTCGATGGACAGGCGGCGCCCGGACTTCTCGACGTACTCGAACCCGGCGTCCAGCACCTCGCGCACCTTCCACCGCGTGTTCACGGGGACGAGGGTGTCGCGCAGCTCGTCGTCGGGGGCGTGCAGGGAGATCGCCAGCCGGCACTTGAAGCCCTCGTCGGCGAACCGGTGGATGGCAGGCACCAGTCCGACGGTCGACACGGTGATGCCGCGCTGGGACAGCCCGAGGCCGTCCGGTGCGGGATCGGTGAGCGCGCGGATGGCCCCCACCACGCGCTTGTAGTTGGCGAGCGGCTCGCCCATCCCCATGAAGACGATGTTGGACAGCCGCGCCGGCCCACCGGGGACGTCGCCGTCACGCAGCGCCCGCATCCCGTCCACGATCTGATGGACGATCTCCGCGGTCGACAGATTACGGTCGAGCCCCGCCTGCCCCGTCGCGCAGAACGGGCAGTTCATCCCGCACCCGGCCTGTGAGCTGATGCACATGGTCACCCGGTCCGGGTAGCGCATCAGCACGGACTCGACGAGCGTGCCGTCGAACAGCCGCCACAGCGTCTTGCGCGTCGTGCCCTGGTCGGTCGACAGATGCCGGACGACGGACATCAGCTCCGGGAACAGCGCCTCGCGCAGCCTGTCCCGCGAGCCGGCCGGGATGTCGGTCCACTGCTCGGGGTCGTGCGCGTACCGCGCGAAGTAGTGCTGCGAGAGCTGCTTGGCACGGAACGGCTTCTCGCCGATCTCGGCCACCGCTTCCTTGCGCTCGGCAGGCGTGAGGTCGGCAAGGTGCCGCGGCGGCTTCTTGGCTCCGCGCGGGGCGACGAAAGTGAGTTCTCCGGGCTTAGGCATGGCTGTATCAGTGTCGCAGATCCAATTGGGTGACCTGCGGGAGTCGCTCGCTACGACTGTCGTTAGTAGGCGTCACCGGTCGCTGCTGAGCGGCTTCGGACGGCCCAGAGACGGCCCAGGGGCGATCACTCGTCGGCTGCCAGCCACTCGTCGAGCCGGACTCTGACCTGGCGGTTGTGCGCGTGCCAGAAGACCTCACCGCTGACGAAGGTCCCGAGGGCCGGGAGGTCCATCCCCTGCGGCATGGACGTGATCTCCGCCAGCGCTATGGCGTTCGGCACGCCATCTATATGTATGAAGATCCCGAAGGGCTGGCGACCGATGACCTCGCCGGTGATCCGGCTTCCTACGGGCAGCGTCGCGACGGTTGCCGGCCAGCTTTCCAGCACCGCGTCCGCGGCCGGCGCTTTACGGCCCGTGGGCCACGCATACTCATCCATCGCTAGATTCTGACGCCTCGGTCACCGGGGACTCAGAGGATGCGGGCACACCTCCAGCGGACTGGCCCCGCAGCTCTCCGTCACCCCCGCGACGAGCTGCCGCGGGCCGTCGCCGTCCGTGGGTGTTGCCATCAGCCGTGCCGACATTGGCGTCGGCGCCTCCTGGTGGCGGACCACCTCTTGAGGAGTTCTCTCTGCTGACCGACGAGCCGGACGTTCTGGGCCGAGCCTCGGCGTGTAGCGCGCGCAGGCGCCTCTCGGGATACGGCGGCGTGCACCCATGTTGCCGTCAACAGGTGCCGTCAAGTGCTGCTCGGTCTTACGCGAAAACGTGTAACGACGCCCTCTGCTGATCGGGGACGACGCATTCGCCACCTATCCCCTACGCGGTAGGTGTAGCCCGGGAAGACTGCTCAGCAGCGCTCGGCTCATCGACAGGTGCAGCGGAGTCTTTGCCCACGGTTTCATTGCGAGTACTGCGCAACGCCATGTACGTCGTCACGACACCTCCGACAACGGCTGCTGCCGTACTGAGCGGAGTAGCAAGGGCTGGGGCACTCCATACCGCGAGAACAACCAAGAGTCTTGCACAAGGCCCCGCGCCTCTACCTCCTCATAGATTCCGCGTGCTGCCCGACCATGTTTTCCATGCATCAGCCGCAGATAGAATAAGGAGAGACTTGCTTAATTACCCACCCACGCCAAAGCAAATGATGAGAGGGTGAAAGTCCGCCAAGCTCTCTGAATGGCCGCCGTACTGAGTGGCGCACTACATCGAGCCGCGTCGCAAGCTCGGCACGTACGACAGCCGCCACGTGTCAAACAGCGGGAGATCCGCCCGTGGTCCCTGGACGATAACGTTCCTGGAAGCCGCCCACCGGGACCCGCTGTACGCCGTGTTCGTGCTAGCCGTGGCCATGGGCCTGCGGCGCGGTGAGCTGGTGGGGCTGCGCTGGTCCGATGTGGATCTGGACAACCGCGTCCTGCACGTCCGCCAACAGACGCAGCGGCGCCGGGGCACCTTGTACGACGATGCCCCTAAGAGCCGTCGCAGCCGCGTGGTGCCGATACCGGCGCTGTGCATCGCGCCGCTGCGCTGGCACCGGCTGCGGCAGCGGGAGGCGTTCGCGCGCACGGGCGTCGCATGGTCGGAGAAGGGCTACGTCTCCGCCACGCGGAACGGTCGGCTGGTGGAGCCGCGCAACGTCTACCGGTCGTTCACGAGGGTCGCAGCCGATGCCGGGCTGCGGGTGGTCCGGTTGCACGATGCCCGTCACGGCTGCGCGACGCTGCTGACGGCGGCCGGCGTTGCGCCGCGAGTCATCATGGAGATCCTCGGGCACGGTCAGATCAGCATCACGATGGACGTGTACACGCACGTCGTGCACGACACCCAGCGGGAGGCGATCAGGCACATGGACCGGCTGCTCAAACGCCGTCTTCCGGGCGCCTGAGAGGCGACTGCCGTCAAATGGTGCCGTCAAAACGCCCCGGACCATGATCGGTCCGGGGCGTTTTGCCTGGTGCCCCGGCAGGATTCGAACCTGCGACACCCGCTTCAGGAGCGAGGTTGGGCGGTCACGGGCGTGACCTGCCGGTTCCCAGCCTTGGCCAGAGTCTGCCGAACTCGCCCCTACAAACCCCGGCTCCCCGTGAGCCCCCGTCCGTTCTGGCACGTGAGTGGCACGGGCCGGGACCGCGTGGTACCTCGCTGCTGTACTGCGACGGTCCAGGGGTGCCGACCGAGTGGTCCATGAGCCAACGTTGGGCCCCAGCTCGGTCAGGAGCCGACGAACAGACTGATCGTCAGATATCCAAGTGCCCCTGCCTTAATCCTTTGCCGCGTCCGAGCCGAAGCAACTACGTTCTCCGGGCCGCCTATCACCCAGGCCGATGGAGACACCTTGACCATGCGCATCACCCCGCTGACCGATCCCGACGCCGGACTGTCCTCCCGCCGACTGGCGTGGCTGGCCTCCGGCGCCGACGGAGTGCCCGTCGGGTCGGCGTTCCTGCGCCTCTTCACCAGGACCGGACAGGAGCATCTCGCCGAACTGGAGCTGCGGGTCCACCCGGCCGAGCGGCGGAAGGGAACCGGCTCGCGCCTCCTGGAGGCGGCCGTGGCCGCCGCGCGAGAGGACGGCCGGCGCTGCGTCATCACTCAGGCCGAGGCGGGCTCTCCCGGTGACGGGTTCCTGCCGGCCCGGGGCTTCCACAGGGTCCTGACCCTGGTCTTCACCCGGCTCCCGCTGGCCGAGCCGGACATCACGGCTCTCACCGGGATCATCGAGGAGCCGCATCCCGGCTACCGGCTGACCTCCTGGGAGGGCACGGTTCCCGACGACCTCGCCGAGACCTATGTCGAGTCGCGTCACGCCATGGACGACATGCCGATGGGCAGCACCGACTTCGGCACCGTGACCTGGGACCTGGAGCGGGTCAGGGCCGCCGCCGCGGACGTCGAGAAGCGGGGCGACCTGCTGCACACCGTCGCCGCCGTCGACGAGTCGGACGGCTCGATCGCCGGGTTCACCGAACTGGTGGTCCCCGGCGACGGCAAGGGCGACGGCCAGCACTACGGCACCGGCGTCCTGCCCCGGCACCGCGGCCATGACCTCGGCCGCTGGATGAAGGCCGCCTCCATCCGGCACGCCCTCGAACGGCACCCGGATCTGGGCGGCCTGCTGACCGACACCGCCGACAACAACCCGCACATGATGCGCATCAACGACGCGCTCGGCTATGCGCCGACCCACACGACGTTCGAGTACCAGCTCGACCTCTGAGGTCTGGTCTACTGATCGGCCCTTCCGCTGACCAGCGGGACAGAAGAAGCCCACGGCTCTGACCAGTTCAGATGCCGTGGGCTTCTGTCATTGTTGGTCGGCGTTGGTTGACCTCGGACGGCCCAGGGACGGCCCCGGACTGCGCGGCCCTGGAAGACGCCGACCACCTCGATGCGAACTATGGGCGGGGCGGTTGGTGAGGTTCGTTGGGCCCGCCAGGAAGGGGGCCAGGGTCAGCGACGGCCAGCACCGGTCAGCCCGGTTGCTGTACTCCGCTGCTGTACAGCACGCCCGGCGCAAAGCATGGTCACCAGCTCCGTGACGTCAAGGACTGCCCTGACGACATCGGCGGCCACGGTCCAAGTGATCACTCGCCAGGGAAGCCGGCCTAGAGCTGCCGGCCGAAGCTGAACTTGAGCGTGGCTACGCGTTCGAAGCCGTGCTCCTCATGGGAGACGCGGAAACCATCTCGGCAGCCAGATCGCTGCAGCGGCACGCCTGGGTACTCGAACAGTTCATGAGACGGAACCGAGACGGACGCAGGAGAGGTGGAACTGGCCTCCCACCTGGTCGGTGGCGGAAGCGGGCCCCAAAACCGTTGAGGTGCAGGAAGAGGTCCATGGTCGCTGCGTCGAGCGGAACGAGGACCAGGTCGAGATCCTCGACCGCCCTAGATTCTGAGTCGGTTCTGCGAGACATTCAGGCGGGTGGCCGAAGCGACGGTGGGGGTCTCGTGCTGGGTGATGGCTCAAATGAACCGATGATCACTGTCTACGTGCGGCAGGCACTCAGTGGCGACGTGGAAGTCTCCCTCGAACCTCTAAAGGGGGTAGCTCCTACGCGGATCCCGCTTCCAAGCAACCCTGTCTTCCTCGATCAGCTCCGTGCGCGTGTCGATGGGGCCATTCGCGCAGTGACGGGGGTGTCGGACATTGGGTCTGCCCGGAAGGAACTCAAGCGGCTCGCTCATGAGCTTCTGGGGAAGAGGAGAACGGCCCGGGCGGCTGCCCAGGCGGAGCAATGGCGTGACACGCCTTCGACGACAGAGCCCGTCTCGCCTCATCACAACGCTAGCGTTCGTACGCTTTCGGGCGGACTTCCGGGTCTAGGCAAACGACACTGAGGACAGCGGAGTTTCAATGACCGAGTCAAGGCGACCGGCGCCGGCCGATAGCCTGGACGGCGCCCGTACTCGGCCAAGGCTTTGCGGTCTGCCCTCATCCTCATCAGGTCGATCATGCGGGACCGTCGACGTAGACCAGCCCTCCCAGGGCCTGGTATTGCCGTGCGCCCAGGTTCAGCCGTGACCGCTGCTGTTCGTGCCTGTTGGTGTCAGCCGCCATTGTCCCCCTTGACAACCTGGGGGAGGCAGAGGTCAGGGGCGGTTCAGACCCCACGTCTGCAGGGCGTAGGGCCGCCCCTTCTCCTCACCCGTGATCAGCGGCACGTCGAGCAGCCTGAAGCCCGCCTTGGTGGCTACGGCGACGCTGGCGGCGTTCTCGGCCTCCAGCTCCAAGACCACCTGCCCCGCGCCCAGCTGCTCGAAGGCGTACGCGGCCATCACCCGCACCGCCCGCGCCGCCAGCCCCTGGCCGCGGTGCGCCGGGCCGATCGCGTAGCCGAGTTCCGTACTCTCGGGAGCACGCCGCAGCATCACCTCGCCGAGCGGTGCGCCGCCGTCGACGGTGATGGCGAGCAGGATGGTCGAGCCCTCCGCCCGCAGCTGCCGGTCTCGGCTCAGCCGTGCGCGGGCGGCCGCTTCGTCGAAGGGGGAGACGATCGGTGTCCAGTACGCGATATCGGGGTGGTCGAACAGCGCCGGCATCGCGGCCAGGTCCGCCTCCGTCCAGTTGCGGAGGACGAGCCCCTCCCCCGAGAGCTCGATCCGCTCGGGAAAGGACGACGTGGTGCTGCTCATGGTGGGGGACCTCCCTGGCCTGTTCAGGACGAGGCAGGATAACCGGGGCAGACAAAGGCTCACCCGAATTTTCCGGGGACTCTCGCACCTCGGCCGTGGTGGTGCGCTCGGCTTTTCACCAGCCCCCACCCCCACCTACCCCAGCTCCCATCCCGTCCGCCGTCGACCCACACTCCGTGGAGCAGGCGTGGTCCCTGGCGTCCAGGTGGAGCGCGCCACTGTACGAAGGACCTGGACACCAGGGGCCGCGTCTGCTCGGCTCTGCCTGGGTCGACGGTGGGCGGGATGGGAGCACCCCGCGCACGCCCCTACGGACCCGCAGTCGAAAACGGCGCCTCCTCCATCCCGGTGCCGGCCGATCCCCCGCCGGAGGCACTGCTCTGACCGTGGCCTTGCCCGTCCAGGTCTCGACTCAGGGTCGTAGCTCGCTGCGGCCCCAGGGCCGGCCCCGGCGCCGAAGGCGCAGAGGGGCCGAGCCCAAGGGGCCGGCCCGCGCCGTGCGCGGGCCCTTGACATCCAGGAGTGGAAGCCCGCAGTGGCGGTGGCTGGCGTCATCCCGGACGCCGGGGGCAGATGGCGAGTGCGACCCGGCTCGCGAGCACGGAATGCACGCGCTAAGGCACTTCTATGCGTCCGTTCTGCTGGACGGTGGAGAGAGTATCAAGGCCGTCAGCCAGTATCTGGGTCACACTGATCCGGCAATGAAACTGCGAGCGTACGCGCACCTTACGCCGTCGAGTCAGGAGCGTATACGAAAGGCCATCGACAAAGCTCTCGGGGCTAGTTGGTTCCATCTGCTAGTGCAGTGCTACCACCGTCGGCATCCAGGTCGGCGAGAGAAAGGACGGCGGTGGCTAGCGCATTCAGCGCCACTTCGGGATTAGCTTGAATCTCCGGGAAACGCGTAAGGGCGTGCATTTCAAGTTGGTTTAGAGTGCGCACAAAAACGACGGGCGCACCGTTGAAATGGTACTTAACCACTAGGAGAGAACCAATCCTAATGCACGCGCGATTGACTTCTTCGAGACTCGTGAGCAGACCCGAAACAGCCTCGGACTCCTTGACGTTCACTTCGGCTTGACGGAGGTCGAGCTGCGCCAGCTCAAGACCACGCTCCACCTTCATGAGTCGGATCTTCAGCTCATCCAGCCCCACTTGCGCCACCGCACGCGACCGCCGGAAGATCGATCCGCGACGAACCTCCGGCTCTCCCACTTCTTTATAGCCGAGGACTTCAACCACCTGCAGTGCACTTTGAACTATCTGCTCAATCGCACTTTCATCTTCAGAGCCGATATAGATATCTACAGCTACTTCGCCCGCGGCCACTCCGGATTCATCCGAAGCCGCCTGACTATCGATAGCCAGGAGTCCTGGGGGGCTACCTTCCACGAAGGCGAGGAAGCCGGAACGGCGGAAGGGAACGAACCGTGCCGCCTGATAGGGGGAGACCTCTTCCTGAGCCCCGAGAACGTCCACGTGGTTTGCCAGGAAGCGCCGTTCGATCTGGTCAGCGTATGAGTTCAACTGGCGCAGCATCTCAAGGAGGTCCTGCCGCATGCCCTTCCGCACCCAAGGGCGCAACTTCACGTAGCCCAGGACCCTCCGGTTCCTCATCTGCAGGGCGGTCGCAAGACCGTCCGCCGACCACACAATATTGTTCGCCAAGTCATACAGGGAATTCGCTCGTTGATCTGCACGCTCGAAATCCCGTTCGATCCGGTCTCTGTGCAAGTCCAGTTGACGCAAAATCTCAAGGAGGGAGTAGCCCATGTCCTCCTGCGCCGCAGGCGGCAGTTTCACGTTCTTCTCTTCGAGAGAAACCGCAAGGCGCTGCACTGAGATCATGACGCGGTGCGCCAACTCACGCAAAGAATCCACCCGTTGAGCTTACGGACAATCAGGCTTGATCACGCGTGAATCCACCATCTCATTGGCAGACAGGTTCTCCGACAGGCAGGTTCTGAGGGTTGATCGACGGCCCGGAGACGGCCCAGCAACCGGCGCGAGCCACCTACTGGCGGCAAAACCGCAGGTAAGCGGGCCGTTCTCATCCAAGTGACGCCAGTTCTCCGGGCTTAGGCATGGCCCTGCCAGGGTCGCAGATCGAATCCTGTGACCTGGGGGCTCGTTCGCCCACCTGGTCGTCGCTGTCGACTCCGGTCGTCCCAAGTCCCCCACGGACGGCCCGGAGACCGCCCGGCCTGATGACGCCCGCCGAGGCATCAGTGCAGGTAGACCCCTCGCTCAAGGGCACACCCACGCCGACGGAGACGTCACCCGAGCCATGGCGCCCAGCGCCACACAGCAATCTCACATCGAAGACCCGGGCGACAAGCCTCAATCGCCTGCTGCCTGGTGAGCCGGGTCACGCGCGGTCGTCGGCGCCGCGTCAGCCGACCAGGAGTACGAGCTTCCCGCGCACGTGACCGTCCTCGCCGACGCGGTGCGCGTGCGCGATCTCGGTGAGCGGGAAGGTCTGCGCGACCGGGAGCGAGAACCTTCCGGCCTCGATCAGCCCTCCGATGTCGGCGAGCGCATGGACCGCGCGTCCGCCGTCCCCGCGGCTGAACATCACGCCGTGCTCCTGCGCGCCGGCGAAGTCGCTGATCGTCACGACGTGGTCCGGCCCGCCCGCGAGCTCGATGAGCTCGGGCAGCACGCCGCTCCCGGCGACATCCAGCGCCACGTCGACGCCGTCGGGCGCGAGCGCGCGAACCCGCTCGACGAGGCCCGCGCCGTAGGCGACGGGCTCGGCCTCCAGTGAGCGGAGGTACGCGTGGTTCGCCGGACCGGCGGTGCCGATCACGCGCGCGCCGCGCACCACGGCGAGCTGAACCGCCGCGCTGCCCACGCTTCCGGAGGCCCCGTTGACGAGCAGCGTGCTGCCGCCCCCGACGCCGAGCTGGTCGAGCGCGCGCGTGGCCGTCTCGATGGCGGCCGGCAGCGCGGCAGCGCCGGGGAAGTCGATCGACGGCGGGATCGGCGCAAAGTAGGACAGCACCGCCAGCTCGGCCTGGGCCGCCCCCTCGAGAGAGAAGCCGAACACACGATCGCCGACGGCTACGTCCGCAACGCCCTCGCCGACCTCGTCGACGACGCCCGCCGCCTCGTGGCCCAGGGTCTGCGGGAGCTCCTCGTCCATCAGGCCCCTGCGCTTCTTCCAGTCGCTCGGGTTGACGCCGGCCGCGCGCACCGCGATCCGGACCTGTCCGGGACCCGGATGCGGATCGGGGAGATCCACGATCTCGAGGACCTCCGGGCCCCCGAACCGGTGGAAACGCACTGCCTTCATCATTCGCTCCGATCTCGCCCCCAGGGTGTCGCGCGTGCTGCGCGCTCGACAGCGAACGCTGCTCTTCCCGTTCCGACACCGTACGTAAACGGACGACGTTCTTCTTGACAACTCATTTGACGACCGGGCGACCACGCCGACTGAGATGACCTGCACGTGCGGTCGACCGGCGGGGAGAGCCCGAGCAGCGGCCGGTCCGAGGTGCGGACGGCCCGGAGACGGCCGGGCAACCCGGCACGGACTCGCATGATCCACGGCGGTGCCCGCCCGGGCCGGCCGCACTCTCCTGACACCTTTCTGTCGCTGCCGGCGGTCTCCGCGAGGCTCTTCAGCGGTAGCGTCGCCTGATCGACAGGGCGCGGCCGGGCGGCGCCCCCGTCACGGACCCCCCGCGAGGCCGCCGCCCGATGGTGACAGAAGAGCGTGAGGCATCGATGACGCACTCTGCCGGCCCGCCCTCGCCCGGTCGTCGGCACCCGGACCCGCGGCACCGGCTGCGGCCCCGGAGTTCGCGGTTTCTCGTCCTCGGCATGTGCTCGGCCGTCGGCGGGCTCGGCGGCGGGGTGCGCTCCGTGTGGGACGGCACCGGGGTCTGGACGGTCCTCGGCTCCTTCGGCCTGGGCATTCTCGGTGTGCTCATGGCCGTGAACTACTTCGTCGCCCACGAGGACCGGCGAGGCCGCCGCTGAACCCCTGGGGACTCCGGGGCGAGCGACGCGCGCCGGGTGTCGGAAACCCGCTTGGCCGCGCTCTGCGGGCTCCCTACGCTGTGCCCATGCCTCCCGCGAAGACCTCGTACGTCTGCCTGTCCTGCCGGGTCTCGTACAAGCTGCGGTACGACCCGCGGCGGGAGCGGACCTGTCCGCGCTGCGTGGGCGCGCTGATGTACGCGGGTTCCGCCTTCGCCGCGCCCCCGAGGCGGGACCGGGCCGCCTGGCGGACTCTCACGGTGCTGCTCAACGCGGGACTGGGATTCCACATGGGCTGCAGCGACGGCCCCGGCTACCGGCCGCGCTCCCGGCGTGAGGTGCGCGAGCGGCTGACGTACGCCCGCCGTACCGGGGAGCCGCCCGCGACTGCCCTGCGCCGGGCCGACCTGCCGTGACGGGCCTGGACGCCCTCACCCGAGCCGTTCCCCCGCCGGCCGATCCGGTCGACGCCCGCGGGGACTGGGCAGAGGCGGAGGAGCGGCTCGGGGTGCAACTGCCCGCGGACTACAGGCTGCTGGCCGAGACGTACGGCTGGGGCGAGTTCTGCGACTACCTGTATCTGCGCACGCCGTTCGGCACGAGTCCGTACAACGCCCTGGAGCGGTACGACGGCCTGCTGGTCTGGGGCGCCACGACGGACGCCGACCGACTGTGCTGGCGTACCGACGGGGACCCCGAGCAGTGGCCGGTGGTGGTCGTGGGCCGGGGCGCCGGGCGGGAGGAGTTCGCGCCCGGCACGGCCGGGTTCATCGAGGAGTGGGTGTCGGGCCGGCTGCGCACCACGGTTCTGGCCGGCATGGAGGCGGATCTGGCGCCCTGGTTCAACGCGTTCCGGCACCGGCTGCACCGCTGCCTGCGGCTCTCGGAGGGCTCACGGCCGTACGCCGAGCGGCTGCGGATCCTGCGGGACGTACTGGCCCCGACGGCGGACCGGGGCTCGTGGCAGTCCGACGGCGGCGAGCAGGGCCAGGACCACTTCGCGACCGGCGAGACGGACTGGCACCTCACCTACGACCGTTCTCACCCGCACCAGATCCGCGTCTCCTTCCTGCCCGAGGACCGCACCCAGGTCCGCGACCGCCTCTTCGCGGCCGTCCGGCTCATGGGCTGCACACTCCTGGAGATCACCACCGCCGACGGCCTGCCCCTGGCGGACTGGGACGCCGGCGACACCTAGGGCCTCTCATTCGGATCTTGCCGGTGTCGCGGGGTCCGGCACGCACTCCCCCACTGCCTCAATGCGTGGGGGCACCCCCAGCGGCGTTGTCGTCACTCGCCGACGGAGTGCTCGGCCACTCCCCGGGGAGTGGGTGTACGACGACGGGCCCCGCCCTACTCAGGACGAGGCCCAAAAGCCCTGGTCGGGCGGCCCTCACGCAGAGCCGACGAAGACCACCATCAGCAGCCACACCACCGGAGCGGTCGGCAGGAGGGAGTCCAGGCGGTCCATGATGCCGCCGTGACCAGGAAGCAGGGTGCCCATGTCCTTGATGCCCAGATCGCGCTTGATCATGGACTCGCCGAGGTCGCCGAGGGTGGCGCTGGCCGCGACCGCAAGACCCAGCAGCAGCCCCTGCCACCAGCTACCGCCGTCGATCAGGAACTGCATGCACAGCGCGCCCGCGACCATGGCGAACAGCACCGCGCCGAGCAGTCCCTCGCGGGTCTTGCCGGGGCTGATGCGCGGGGCGAGCTTGTGCTTGCCGAAGCGCCAGCCGACGGCATAGGCGCCCGTGTCGCTGACGACCGTCAGGAGCAGGAAGGTGAGGACGCGCCACGGGCCGTCGTCGGCGGTGAGCATGAGCGCGACGAACGTGGCCAGGAAGGGCACGTAGAACGCCGCGAAGACGCCCGCCGTGACGTCCTTGAGGTAGCCCTCGGGCGGCTCGGTCATCCGCCAGACCAGGACCGCGAGCGCGGTCAGGGCCATGGCGACCCAAGCACCCTCGACTCCGCGCACGTACCCCGCGACCACCATCGCCGCACCGCCGACCGCGAGCGGCACGAGCGGCGCCTTGATGCCCTTGCGCTCCTGAAGCCTGCTGGTCAGCTCCCAAAGGCCCACGACCACGGCGACGGCGACGACACCGACGAACACGGCCTTGTAGACGAACAGGGACGCGACGATCACCACACCGAGCCCGACGCCGACCCCTATGGCCGCGCTCAGGTCACGGCCCGCGCTCTTCTTCTGCGGCGCTGGCGCCGGCTGCGGGGCGTCGGGCATGGGCTCCGGATTCTGCGAGAGATTCTGCGCGGGACTCTGGCGGTGGTTCTGGGGGCGGCTGTGGTTCTGGATGCGGCCGTGGTGCTGGATGTGGCCGTGGTGCTGGATGTGGCCGTGGTGCTGGATGTGGCCGTGGTGCTGGATGTGGTTCTGCGGGTGACTCTGGGTGGGGCTCGGCGCCGGATTCGGCGTCGGATGCAGCGTTTCGTCCCGGAGCAAGGGACCGCTCAGCCGAGCGGCCCCCCGGTCGTCGTCCTGGTCTCCGCCGTACGCGGGTCCGTCGGGCACGATGGGCATGGGGCGAGTCTGCTGCGCCTCAGGCGCATCGTACGCGGGACCCGCCGGGGCAGCCCCCTGGACTGGCCCACGCTCAGTGGGCCCCCAGTACCCGGACTGTGGCGGCGCCCCCCAGGAAGAGTCGCTCATCAGACTTCGAGCAGCTCCGCTTCCTTGTGCTTGAGCAGCTCGTCCACCTGGGCGACGTACTTCGCGGTGGTGTCGTCGAGCTCCTTCTCCGCACGACGGCCCTCGTCCTCGCCGACCTCGCCGTCCTTGATCAGCTTGTCGATGGCGTCCTTGGCCTTGCGGCGCACGGAGCGGATGGACACCCGGGCGTCCTCGGCCTTGCCCTTGGCGACCTTGATGTAGTCGCGGCGACGCTCCTCGGTGAGCTCGGGGAACACCACTCGGATGATGTTGCCGTCGTTGCTCGGGTTGACGCCCAGGTCGGAGTCGCGGATCGCCTGCTCGATGTTGCGCAGTGCGGTCTTGTCGAACGGCGTCACGACCGCCATACGCGGTTCCGGCACGGAGAACGAGGCCAGCTGGTTGATCGGCGTCGGCGCACCGTAGTAGTCGGCCACGATCTTGTTGAACATCGCCGGGTGCGCACGGCCGGTGCGGATCGCGGCGAAGTCCTCCTTGGCGACCACGACGGCCTTCTCCATCTTCTCCTCGGCCTCGAGGAGGGTCTCTTCGATCACCACTTGCTCCTGCGTGTCTTGAGTAAGGCCCGGCTGCGGTTCCTTGGTGGGGCGGCGGCCGGCTGCGTCGCGTCTTCTTCCTGCACGGTTCCCGACCGGCAGGACATTGTCCATCCCCCGGCCAGGGTGCGTCCCGTCCGTCCCCCGGACAGGTGTCGTACCCGGGGCGACAGGGGTGTGCCGGTCAGGCCCGGCTGCCCTGGTCACCCACCAGCGTGCCGATCTTCTCACCCTTGACGGCCCGCGCGATATTGCCCTCCGCGAGCAGCTCGAACACGAGGATCGGCAGCTTGTTGTCGCGGCACAGCGTGATGGCGGTGGCGTCGGCGACCTTGAGGTCGCGGGTGATGACCTCGCTGTAGCCGAGGGCGTCGAACTTGACGGCGTCGGGGTTGGTCTTGGGGTCGGAGTCGTAGACCCCGTCCACGCCGTTCTTGCCCATGAGCAGCGCCTCGGCGTCGATCTCCAGGGCGCGCTGGGCGGCGGTGGTGTCGGTGGAGAAGTACGGCATGCCCATACCGGCGCCGAAGATGACCACGCGGCCCTTCTCCAGGTGGCGCACGGCGCGCAGCGGGATGTAGGGCTCGGCGACCTGGCCCATGGTGATGGCCGTCTGCACCCGGCTGTCGATGCCCTCCTTCTCCAGGAAGTCCTGGAGGGCGAGGCAGTTCATCACGGTGCCGAGCATGCCCATGTAGTCCGAGCGGGCGCGGTCCATGCCGCGCTGCTGCAGTTCGGCGCCGCGGAAGAAGTTGCCGCCGCCGATGACGACCGCGATCTCGGCGCCGTCCCGGACGACGGCCGCGATCTCGCGGGCGATCTTGTGCACCACGTCCGGGTCCACGCCCAGGCCCCCGCCACCGGAGAAGGCCTCTCCGGACAGCTTCAGCAGAAACCGGCCGCGTACTTTGCCGTCGTCGCTCTTCTGGGCCTTGGTGGTCATGGAGATCCCGCCTCTTTCACGTGTTGCACATACGAAGAAGGCCATTGCCGATGGGGTCGCTTTTCGCTCCCATGCGCGGCAATGGCCTCCTCGTCAGATCTGCTGCCGTCCGCCACATGCCTGGGTGTGGCGGTGTGCGCGGACGACTGCTGTCGACCCTACCGATATTTCTCCGAGGGTCGCGCGTCGATCGCGGTACGGACTCAGATGCCGACCTTGATGCGCGTGAAGCGCTTCAGGGTGACACCGGCCTCGTCCAGCACCTTCTGGACCGACTTCTTGTTGTCCAGCGCGTACGGCTGGCCGAGCAGCGTGGCGTCCTTGAAGAAGCCGTTGAGACGCCCCTCGACGATCTTGGCGATCGCGGCCTCGGGCTTGCCCTCGGCGCGGGTGGTCTCCTCGGCGACACGGCGCTCGGACTCGACGACCTCGGCCGGCACGTCCTCCTTGGAGAGGTACTTCGGCGCGAAGGCGGCGATGTGCTGGGCGATGCCCTTGGCGACGTCCGCGTTCGGCTTGTCCAGCTCGACGAGGACACCGATCTGCGGGGGCAGGTCGGGCATGGTGCGGTGCATGTAGGCGAGCACGAAGCCGTCGGCGAACTGCGCGAAGCGGTCCAGGACGATCTTCTCGCCGAGGTTGGCGTTGGCCTCGTCCACGTACGCCTGGACGGTCTTGCCGGCCTCGATCTCGGAGGCGAGCAGGGCCTCCAGGTCGGCCGGGGAGGTCTTGGCGACGTGCTCGGCGATCGCCTTGGCGGCGGCCTGGAACTTCTCGCCCTTGGCGACGAAGTCCGTCTCGCACTTCAGCTCGACGATGACGCCGGAGGAGTTGTCGTCGGCGATGATGGAGACCACGGCGCCGTTCTCGGCGGAGCGGCCCTCGCGCTTGGCGACGCCCTTCTGGCCCTTGATACGCAGCGCCTCGACGGCCTTCTCGACGTTGCCCTCGGCCTCGTCCAGCGCCTTCTTGCAGTCCATCATGCCGGCGCCGGTCAGCTCACGGAGCTTCTTGACGTCGGCGGCGGTGTAGTTCGCCATGAGTCTGTGAGTCTTTCTCGAAGTCTTGGGGAGATCGGAGATCTGCACGGTCCGTGATCCACATGTAGCCGTGGATCGCGGACACTGTGCCGACCTACGGGTGAACAGCGGGGGCGGACTTCATGTCGCCGCCCCCGCCGTCAACGCTGACGTCAGGCCTGCTCGCCCTCGGCAGCCTTCTCGCCCTCGGCCGGAGCGGCCTCGGCGGCAGGGGCCTCGGCGGCAGTGGCCTCGGCGGCCGGAGCAGCCTCGGCGGCAGGGGCGGCCTCGGCGGCCGGAGCCTCGTCCTTCTTCTCGCCCTCGAGCAGGTCGCGCTCCCACTCGGCGAGCGGCTCGCCCGCGGCCTTCTCGCCCTTGTCACCGGTGGCGACGCGAGAGCGGGAGATGAGGCCCTCGGCGACGGCGTCGGCGATCACGCGGGTGAGCAGGGTGACGGAACGGATCGCGTCGTCGTTGCCCGGGATCTTGTAGTCGACCTCGTCGGGGTCGCAGTTGGTGTCGAGGATCGCGACGACCGGAATGTTGAGCTTCCGGGCCTCACCAACGGCGATGTGCTCCTTCTTGGTGTCCACGATCCAGACGGCGCTGGGCACCTTCTGCATCTCGCGGATACCGCCGAGGGTCTTCTCCAGCTTGGCCTTCTCGCGGGAGAGGACCAGCAGCTCCTTCTTGGTCAGACCGGAGGACGCGACGTCCTCGAAGTCGATCTGCTCAAGCTCCTTGAGGCGCTGCAGACGCTTGTAGACGGTCGAGAAGTTGGTGAGCATGCCGCCCAGCCAGCGCTGGTTGACGTAGGGCATGCCGACGCGGGTGGCCTGCTCGGCGATGGCCTCCTGCGCCTGCTTCTTCGTGCCGACGAACATGACCGTGCCGCCGTGGGCGACGGTCTCCTTGACGAACTCGTAGGCGCGGTCGATGTACGACAGCGACTGGAGCAGGTCGATGATGTAGATGCCGTTGCGCTCGGTGAAGATGAAGCGCTTCATCTTCGGGTTCCAGCGACGGGTCTGGTGACCGAAGTGGACGCCGCTCTCCAGCAGCTCCCGCATCGTGACGACGGCCATGGCCGTATCTCCTTGAAACTCTCGGTTGTGCCGCGTCCGCCGGACGGCGGCCGCGCCTGACGCCCGCGATGCGCCGTGCCGCGAAGGACCGAGGGGCGCTGATACGAACCGTCTCCGGATCTCGTATCGGGGCGTGCGAAGTCGACCCGGTGACCCGGATCGCCAGAAGAAGTGTACGGGACCGGCGGGGCACCGGGTGACGCCGCTCTCCACAACCGGGGAGTAGTCCACAGATCCCGGCCATGATCGGAGGCGCTGCGGGAGGGTTCTCGCATGCGACGAGTGAGGCGATGCGTGGCCCTGGCGGCGGCTTGGCTGCCGGTCTCGGCAGTGACGGTACTGGCCCCTCTGGCCTGGGCGGACACCCCTGCCCCGGCGCCTCCGCCACGTCCCGCGGACCGGGTTCCGGCCATCGGCCGCGCCTGGCCGGTGGGCCTGCGGCCGGTGGTGCTACGGGGCTGGGAGCCCCCGGCGACGGTGTACGGCCCCGGGCACCGCGGGGTGGACCTGGGCGCGTCCCCCGGTGCTCCGGTGCGCGCGGTTGCGGCCGGCCGGGTGACCTTCGCGGGCCGGGTGGCGGGCCGGGGCGTGGTCTCGGTCGGGCTGACGGGGACGGATCTGCGGACGACGTACGAGCCGGTGAGCCCTTCGGTGAGGAAGGGGGATGCCGTGGGGCCGGGCGAGGTGCTGGGCACGGTCGAGGCCACGGGGACGCACTGCCCCGCCACGTGCGTGCACTGGGGCCTGCGCAGGGGTGAGACCTATCTGAACCCGCTGGCCCTGCTGCCGCCGGGGCTGCTGCGGACGGGGCCGTCGCGACTGCTGCCGGTCCTGGGGGTACCGGTCCCCACATAACCACGCCAGGCGACTGGCCCACCTTGCTGCGGGCAGTCGTGGCCCCTATCCACCAAGCTGCCGGCAGTCACTGGCCAACCAAGCTGCCGGCAGTCACTGGCCAGCTGCCGGCAGCCACCGCACTACCAACCTGCGGGCAGCCACCGGCCTACCAAGCCGCGGGCAGCCACCGGCCTCAAGCTGCGGGCAGTCGTGCCGCTGGGGCGGCACGGGTGGGCGCAACGGCACCCCGCCGGCGCAGACAAGCGCCCCTTGCCCACCCCCGCACCAGCAACAGCACCAGCACCAGCACCAGCACCAGCACAGACACCAGCACAGACACCGATATCGGCACCGGCACCGGCACCGGCACCGCTCAGCCCTTCACACCCCGCAGCGCCATGGTCACAGCAGCATCCGTGATCGCCCCAGGATCCTCCGCCGCCCCCAGCTCGATCCTCCGTACGGCCGCGTCCACGACCCCCTGCAACAGCATCGCCGCCAGCCGAGGCTCCCCGTGCCCCATCTCCCCCAGCGCCTCGACGACCATCGCCACCAGCCCGCCGTGCGCGGCCCGGATCTTCTCCCGTGCCCCCGCATCCAGCTCACTCGCCGAGATCGCGACCACGGCCCGGTGCCGCCGGTCCCCGACCAGCGCCAGCTGGTGCCTCACATACGCCTCGACCTTGTCCTCGGCCGACGGCGCCCGCTCCATCGCCGCCGCGACCTCCGCCGCCCACACGGGGAAGTCGACCTCGCACAGCTCCTCGACCACGGCGGCCCGCGAGCGGAAGTACTCGTACACGGACGACCGCGCCAGCCCCGTACGCTCGGCGAGCGCGGGAAAGGTCAGCGCTTCCGTCCCACCCTCGGACAACAGGGACCGAGCCGCGTCCAGCAGGGCGGCTCGCTGCATCGACCGGTGCTCGGCCACGGAGGCCGCTCGAATCCTTGGCACGTCAACCACTTTACGGACGCACCCCCGCGAACGGGAGCGACTCAACGTCCGAAGCTCGCCAGCTTGGCGCGGAGCTGCAGCACCGACTTGGTGTGGATCTGGCTGACCCGGCTCTCGGTGACCCCGAGCACATTGCCGATCTCGGCGAGGGTGAGCCCTTCGTAGTAGTAGAGCGTGACGACGGTCTTCTCGCGCTCGGGCAGCGTGTTGATCGCCCTGGCCAGGAACCGCCGCAGCTCCCGGTCCTCGGCCACCTCCACCGGATTGTCGGCGGCGGTGTCCTCCAGCGTGTCCATGAGGCTGAGCCGGTCCCCGCCCTCGCCACCGACGTGCAGCAGCTCCTCCAGGGCGACCACGTTGGCCAGCGACAACTGGCTGAACACGGCGTGCAGTTCGTCGACCTCCATGCCCAGCTCGACAGCGACCTCCCCTTCCGTCGGTGTGCGCCGCAGCCGCGCCTCCAGCGTGGCGTAGGCCCGCTCCACGTTCCGCGCCTTCTGCCGCACGGACCGGGGGATCCAGTCCAGGGCCCGCAGCTCGTCGATCATCGCGCCGCGGATCCGGGTGATCGCGTACGTCTCGAACTTGATCTCCCGGTCGATGTCGAACTTCTCGATCGCGTCGATCAGCCCGAACACCCCCGAGGAGACGAAGTCGGCCTGCTCCACATTGGGCGGCAGCCCGACGCTGACCCGGCCCGCCACGTATTTGACCAGCGGCGAGTAGTGCAGGATCAGCTGCTCCCGCAGCCGGTCGTCCCCCGTCGCCTTGTACGACCGCCACAGTTCGTCGAGCGTCGAGGGAGCGGGCGGCCGCACGCTGCCACCGTCGCGGGCGGCTGGGGGGATCGCCGCCCGGTCGGACCCGGAGGTGTGCTGGGGCATTCGTCGCCTTGTGCCGTTCTGCCGTGAAGTGCTGTGAAGTGCCGTGAAGTGCTGTGCGGTGAGGCAAGTGAGATGGGGTGGCGGGTCGTGGGGTGAAGTGGGCCACCTGGGTGAGCTGTCCGGTCTGATGTCGAGATGGCGCGGTCTGCGCCGGGGCTTTCGTGAGCGTAGCGTGACTGAGGTGTCGCGGTGCGCGAACAGCGAGGCACCACCCGTGCGCGGGCCTGTTTCGCGGTCCGCACCACCACGCCCCAGGCCTCGCCGTGCGTGACCGGCCGAGAGTGCCAACTCCGGGAAACCCCAAGGTCGTAGGGGCTTCCCCCGGACGGCCGAACACGCTCGGTCAGCACGGACTGCGACCTCCGCGGACGGAGATCAACGCCTGGCGTGTCAACTTCCAGCCGTCGCCGTGTCGTTCCACGTAACCAAGTGCTCGGAGTTCGTACAGTCTCGCGATCGCCTCGTCCGGCGTGGTGCGGGCGCCGCGCGCGATCTCCTCCGCGGGGGCCGCGCGGTTGCCGGGCAGAGCGGCGAGAACGGCCCGGGCCGCGGGTTCCAGGAGATCGCGCGGGAGGACGGGGCCCCGTCGGGGCGGGGCCAGCTCACCCATGTCGCCCACGAGTTCGACGACTTCCGCGGCGTCGGTGACGAGGGTGGCCTCACCGCGCAGCAGTTCGTGCACGCCTGCCGACAGTGAGCTGGTGACGGGCCCGGGTACCCCCATGGTGAACCTGCCGAGGCGCTGGGCGGCCCGCGCGGTGACCAGCGAGCCGCTGCGGCAGGCGGCCTCCACGACGGCGGTACCCCGGGTGAGCGCGGCGATCACCCGGTTGCGGAGGATGAAGCGGCTCGGGGTGGGGTGATCGCCCGGCGGCAACTCGCCCACGACCAGCCCCTGTTCGGCGATCCTGTTGATCAGTGCGGTGTGGCCTCGTGGGTAGGGACGGTCGACGCCGCAGGCCAGAACGGCAACGGTGGCTCCGCCGGCGGCGAGGGCGCCGCGATGGGCGGCCCCGTCGATCCCGTACGCACCGCCCGACACGACCACCCATCCGCGCTCGGCGAGCCCCGAGGCGAGGGAGGCCGCCGTGTGTGCGCCGTACTCGGTGCATGCGCGGGCTCCGACGACGGCCACGGACCGGAGCGCCCACATCCGCAGGCTGGGCACTCCGCGCACCCACAGCCCCGTGGGCCGTCCGTCCCCCAGATCGTCGAGCTGCCCCGGCCACTCGGCACTCCCCGGACACACGAACCGCATCCCGGCGGCCCGCGCGACCTCCAGATCCCGCTCCGGTTCGGCACGCCCGGCCCGGGCCACCAGCCCTGCCCACCGCGTCCCGCTGACGCCCGGCAGCGGCTCCCCGCCCCTCTGCAACCGCCGCACCACCTCCCCGCACCCGAACTCCCGCAACCACCGCCCCCCGGCCTCGTCCCCCGGCTCCAGGACCCGGGCCAGAAAGACGCGCCCGACCAACTCCTCGTCCCGGTCGTCTCCTCCGGCCGCACCGGGGACGGGGACACCGCCGCTGCCGTCCGTCATGCCCCACCCGCTCCCCGGACGGCTCCACCCCGGGCTCCGGCGAGCGGCCGTCCGCCCTCCACCGGAGCCACCGAGCGCCCGCGCCCGTCGCGGCGCCGACCGCCCTCCGGCACATGCTCCGCCCCGGTGCTCACACGGAGCCGGACACCGGTCCGGCCGCGGCCGCACCACACGTGCCCTCCCCTGCGGGGCGACGCCCGGCCGGGCCCCGGTGACGGCGCTGCCCCCGTCATCGGCCGATCCCTTCCAGGACCGCGCCGCGTCGGATGCCGGTGCGAAGTTCCAGGGCCCAGTTCACGTCGTTCGCCGAGGGGCGGTCCCGGCCGCCCAGGTCGGCGAGCGTCCAGGCGACCCGGAGCACGCGGTCGAGTCCACGAGCCGTGAGCAGGCCCCGGTCCAAGTCGTCCTCGGCCTTGGCGAGGGCCCCGGGCTGCACCTGCCAGCGGGTACGCAGTTCATGGCCGGGCACCTCGCTGTTCGTCCGCCAGGGCAGCCCCTCGTAGCGCCGGGCGGCGCGCTCCCGGGCGAGCCTGACCCGGTCGGCCACGACGGCCGACGTCTCGGCGCCGGTGTGCAACCGGAGCAGCTCCGCCCTGGCGACCGGCGCCACGGTCACCCGCAGGTCCACCCGGTCCATCAGGGGCCCGGACAACCGGGCGCGGTACCGCTTGATCGAGGACGGCCGGCACTCGCAGATGTCGTCGCCCCTCCCGTGCCGCCCGCACGGGCACGGATTCGCGGCCAGAACCATGAGGAACCGGGCCGGCATCCGCAGCATGCCGGCGGCCCGGGCGATCACCACGTGCCCCGACTCCAACGGCTGGCGCAGGGCGTCCAGGACGCTGCTGTGGAACTCGGCGGCCTCGTCCAGGAACAGGACCCCGTGATGTGCCAGGGATACCGCTCCGGGCCGCGGCAGCCCGTTCCCGCCGCCGACCAGCGAGGCCATCGTCGCCGAGTGGTGCGGGGCGCAGTAGGCGGGTTTGTCGACCAGCGGATGGCCCGGGGGCAGCATTCCCGCCACCGAGTGCACTGCCGTGACCTCCAGCGACTCCTCCCGGTTCAGTGCGGGCAGGAGCCCGGGCAGCCGTTCGGCCAGCATCGTCTTGCCGGCTCCGGGCGGCCCCTTGAAGAAGACGTGGTGCCGGCCGGCCGCGGCCACCTCCAGCGCCGCCCGAGCCATGTGCTGGCCCGCCACATCGGCGAGGTCCGGTGCATGGGCCCCGCCGACCGCGCCGGTGCCGAGCCCCGTCCCGGGGAGGGCCAGGCCTGCGAGGAAGGGGTCGGGGCGGATCTCTCCCGGCACGGGTTCCTCGTCGGGTACCGGCTCCTCGGCGAGTACGGCGATCAGCTGCCGCAGGCTGCGCACGCCCAGGACCGAGACGCCCGGCACGAGTGACGCCTCCGGCACCGCGCACTCCGGTACGACCACCTGCTCGTACCCCGCGTCGGCCGCGGCGAGGACCGCGGGCAGGATCCCCCTCACCGGCCGAACCCGCCCGTCCAGGCCCAGCTCGCCGATCATCACGATGTCCGCGAGCACCCGCGGGTCGATCCGCTCGGCCGCGCCGAGGACCGCGGCGGCCACGGCCAGGTCGAAGCCGCTGCCGCTCTTGGGCACGGACGCGGGGCTGAGGCCCACCGTGAGCTTCTTGGACGGCCAGACGGCGCCCGAGTTCACCACCGCCGCCCGGACCCGGTCGCGGCTTTCCGTCAGGCTCTTGTCCGGCAGACCCACCAGGGTGAAGGCCGCCACTCCGGGTTCCAGGTCGGCCTGGACCTCGACGACCACTCCCTCGACGCCGACCAGGGCCACCGAGCACGTACGGGCGAATCCCATCTCAGGCCACCCCCCGCGCGTGCTCGACGGCCGGGGCGCCTCGCCGGGGCAGGAGGACGCCGACCAAGTCGATGCGGACGCCTCCCGGCGGGGCTCCTCCGCGGGTCTGGATCCAGCGTTCGGCGAGGCGCAGCAGGCGCCCGGCCTTCTCTGCCGTGACAGCGGCCATCGGGTGCTGGAACGCACCGCCGCGGCGGGTCTTCACCTCGCAGACGACCAGCGTGTTCCCGTCCCG
Source organism: Streptomyces sp. NPDC020362 (assembly GCF_040642095.1). Taxonomy (NCBI): domain Bacteria; kingdom Bacillati; phylum Actinomycetota; class Actinomycetes; order Kitasatosporales; family Streptomycetaceae; genus Streptomyces; species Streptomyces sp. NPDC020362. The sequence goes on along the minus strand of NZ_JBFAET010000004.1, from coordinate 117,320 downwards.
GGCCACGATGTCGATCTCACCGGAGCGTCCGCAGCGCCAGTTGCGCTCCAGGATCGTCATACCGGCCTCGGTCAGCCGCCGAGCGGCCAGATCCTCGCCGTACCTGCCCAGTCCACTGCGTGCCTTGCTCATGTCGGCACCACCTCCGGCGCCAACCGTCACGCATCACGCGAGAGGAAGTGGATCTTGGTGGACTACTCGGTGGTTGTGGAGAACTCCGTCACCCGAAAGGGGAAGCCGCACGGGAAGGCCGCGGGGAGGCCTCAGCGCACCGGCCCGGTCATCAGCCGCCCGGAAGCTCCAGGTCGCTCTTGTTCAGCTCCTCAATGTTCACGTCCTTGAACGTGAGTACGCGCACCTGTTTCACGAAGCGCGCCGGCCGGTACATGTCCCAGACCCAGGCATCCGCCATGGACACCTCGAAGAACACCTCGCCCTGGACCGAGTGCACCTGCATCTCGTAGTCGTTGGTGAGATAGAAACGCCGCTCGGTCTCGATCACATATTTGAACAGACCGACGACGTCTCGGTACTCCCGGTAGAGCTTCAGCTCCATCTCGGTCTCGTACTTTTCGAGGTCCTCGGCGCTCATGGCATGTTCCCCTTCAGCCGTGCGATCCCACCATTGTGCGCCAGTCCGACGAGCCCTCAGACGATTTCCGTGTCCAGAGTCACGGGCCTGGCAGGGGGACCTTCGTCGAGCAGTGTGCGCAGAAGCTCGGCGAGTCTGGTCGGATACACCGTCTCATGCGCCCGGGTCAGTTCCTGACACGTCCACCAGCGTGCTCCGGCGACGCTGCGCCGCTCCAGTTCGGTCAGTCCCTGCGCCGCGGTGGCCGTCTGGGCCGTACGGGCCAGGTAGTACCACTCGTCCTGGTCCCAGCGGCGGCCCGCGAACGGGAAGGAGCAGCGGCGACGCCACAGCACGGGACCGAGTCGGACGTCGGTGATGCCGGTCTCCTCGGCGAGCTCCCTGAGCGCGGCCTCCTCACGCGTCTCCGTGCCCTCCAGACCGCCACCGGGGGTGAACCACCAGTCGTCGGCCGGGTCCTCGGGCTCGTGGCCGTGCAGCAGCAGGATGCGGTCCTCGGGGTCGAGCAGGACCACCCGGGCCACCTTGCGCAGACCGCCCTCGTAGGTGTCCTCGCCCGTCCGCGTGCTCTCAGCGGGCACCGGCGGGCTCCGGGCTGGTTCGGGTACGGGAGCGGCCCAGCCGCTTCGCGATCGGGCCGTACGCGCCGCCGGCGAGGACCAGGACGCCGCCGGCGCCGATCAGCAGCTCGATGGTGCGAAGCGGGCCCGGCTGGGAGAGGGGGCCCAGGGTCTCGAAGCCGGTGGGGCGCTTGAGCATGCCCTTCATGGGCCAGACGACGGCGTCGACACGGGCGGAGACGGCGCCCCGGGACACCGTGCCCTTGGCGGCATCGGTGATATGGGCGGTGGAGTCCAGGGAGCCCTGGCGCTCGTCGCCGAGGAGGAAGAGCCGTCCCTTGGGGACGGTCACGGTCGGGAAGTTCTGGATCTCGGCGAGGCTGCCCGCGGGCAGGTACGGCTCCTCGATCTGCTTGCCGTTGACGGTCAGCTTGCCGTTCGTGCAGCAGGAGACGGTGTCGCCGCCGACCGCGACGACCCGCTTGACCACGTTGGCGTTGGTGACCCAGTTCTTGTCGCGGAAGACGACCACGTCACCGCGCCGGACCTCGCCGCCGTCGACGCGCTGGGCCAGCACCCGGTCGCCCACGTCGATCGTCGGGGTCATCGAGCTGGTGGGCACGGTGTACGGCCGGTAGACCAGCGCTCCCCAGACGAATCCGCCGAGGAACAGCACCAGGCCCAGCGCCACGGCCAGCCCGGACAACCGCTGCCCGGTCCGGCTGCCGCCGGCCTGTGCCGTGCCTGTGCCCGCGCCGTGCGGGGCCGTACGGGTCGTGCTCTCGCCGCTCATGGACCCGCACCCTACCCGGCGGTACCGGGCAGGGGCAGCCCCTCTTTCGCAGCCTGGGCCACTGCTTACCGCTTCTTGGACTCCGGGCGGTCGGCCCGCCTGCGCCGCCGCGCCGCCAGCGGCAGCACCGGCAGGACCGCCGCGACGGCGACGCCCTCGGGGGCGACCGTCAGGGACGCGGCCGCGGAGGACTTCTGGTCCAGGCCCTGGTCGAAGGTGTCCGGGATCGGCAGCGTGCCCCAGCGGTTGATCGGCCAGGCCTTCACGATGGCGCGGCCGACGACCTTGTCGACGGGGACCATGCCGTGGTTCTTGTCGGACTGGTTGTACCGGGAGTCACGGGAGTTCTGGCGGTGGTCGCCCATCACCCAGATGAAGCCCTTGGGGACCTTCACCTTGAACTGTCCGCCCTGGTCGTCCTGGGTGCACGGCGTGTTGCCGGGGTAGATGTACGGCTCGTTCAGCGCTTTGCCGTTGACCACGAGCGGACCGGTGCCCTTGCACTGGACCGTGTCGCCGCCGACCCCGATCACGCGCTTGATCAGGTCCTTCTCCTCGGCGGACGGCATCAGGCCGATCCAGCTGAGCACCTTCTGCACCGGGTTCGGGGTCGGGGTCGGCTCGCCCGCCAGCCAGTTGTCCGGGTCGTGGAAGACGACGACCTCGCCGCGCTCGGGCTTGGAGCCGAACCACGGGGTCAGCTTGTCGACCAGGACACGGTCACCCTGCTGAAGGGTGTTCTGCATCGAGTCGGACGGAATCGAGAACGCCTGCACCAGAAAGGTCTTGATCAGCAGGGCCAGGACCAGCGCGATGACGACCAGGATCGGCAGCTCCTTCCAGAAGGAGCGCGGCTTCTTCGGCTGCCGGGCGCCCTCGCCCGCGTTCCCGTCCGTTCCCTCGCCCTCGGTCCGGGGCTCCGGCCCGTCCTCGGGTGTCCCGTCTCCGGCCGCCGAGAAGTCGGAGTTCCCAGAGGTCACGGCGCCGTCCGGAGCGGGACCGCTCGCCTCGACGGGGTGCCCGCGGTGCTCCTCGCCGTCGTGTCCCGACCGTGCGCCAACCGCCACATCCCCCACGCCAACTCCTTACTCTCTGCCGCCGCCTGCCCCGGATACGGTGCAGGCCCACTACTCCCATAACGAGCGGGAGTTCCGCAGGGATCGGGAGTCGGGTCGTTCCGTTCGGATCGTCGGAGGCAACCCTATGCGACGGCCGAGGGGCCGCGGTCGACCCCGACACGGTGTTCCCAACGCTTGCGAAGGTTTTAGGTTCATCGAGCATGGTCCAGTGGCCGAAGGGCCAGCCGATGGCCCGGGCCCGGCCGACCACCGAGTCCTCGGAGACCGTTCCGCCGTACGGGGTGTTCTGGTGGGCGCGGGAGTCCGCGGAGTCGTCCCGGTGGTCGCCCATCACCCACAGGCGCCCCTTGGGCACGGTGATGTCGAAGGGGGTCGAGGACGGGGAGTTCCCCGGATACAGGTAGTCCCCCTCGGTCAGCGGGGCGCCGTTCACGGTGACCCGGCCCTGTGCGTCGCAGCACTTGACGTGGTCCCCGCCGACGCCGATGACCCGCTTGATGAGGTCCTTCTCGTTGTCCGAGGGCAGCAGGCCGATGAAGCTGAGGCCTTCCTTGACCTGCTTGACGCCGATCGGGTCGTTCTTCTTGGCGGTCTGCTCGTCGGCCAGCCAGCCGCCCGGGTCGTGGAAGACGACGACGTCCCCGCGCTGCGGCTTGGAGCCGAACCACGGGGTGAACTTGTCGACCAGGACACGGTCCCCGATCCGGATCGTCTGCTCCATGGAGCCCGAGGGGATCACGAAGGCCTGGACGAGGAAGGTCTTCAGGACCAGCGCTATCAGGACGGCGACACCGACGAGGAGCGGGATCTCCCGCACGGCCGACCGCCTGCGCTTGCGCTTCACCTTGCGCTGGAGTTTTCGCCGCTCCGCGCGTGTGCGGCCCCCGACCGGGGCGGAGGTGCGGCGGGAGCCGGTGGGCAGCAGGTTGTCCGCGGGCGTGCTGGGCACCCCGCGCGGCTTGCCGCGGTTACCCATGCGTACCCTCCGGGGCCGGGACGCGTGCATAGGCGGAGGGCCGCGTCAGATGGGTCCAGTGGGCGTACGGCCAGGCGATCCAGTCGGCCCGGCCGATGACGTCGCCGACGGGGATCATGCCGCCGCCGGGCGAGCCGAGGTGGTCGCGGGAGTCGCTGGAGTCGCTGCGGTGGTCCCCGAGGACGAACAGACGGCCCGCGGGCACGACGACGTCGAAGGGGACGCTGGACGGGGTGTCCCCGGGATACAGGAACGCCGTCTCGTCGACCGGCCGGCCGTTCACCTTCAGCCTCCCCTCCTTGTCGCAGCAGACCACACGATCTCCCCCCACCCCTACAACGCGCTTGACGTAGTCGGCGTCCCCGAAATACCCGGTCCCGTCGAAGACAACCACGTCACCGCGGCGCGGCAGGGCACCGAAACGGTACGCCAACTTATTTACGAGAACGCGGTCGCCGATCCTCAATCCCTGTTCCATCGATCCGCTCGGAATCTGGAACGGTTGCACCACGAAAGCGTTGAGGAGCAGCAAAAACGCCAGGCAGACGAAGAGGGTGAGGGTGACCCTGCCGCCCGGCAGCCACTCGGCGACCCGCGACACCAACGCAAAACGCGACCGGCCCTCCGCGCCCGGAGTACCGGGGTGGGAGGAGCGGTCGCGTGCTGTCGGCTGTGCTTCGGTGTCCATCGGGGCCAGATGCTATCCGGCCCCGCTGTGACTCCGGGAAAGCGCTCAGTTCTCGCGCTTCTCCTTGATCTTCGCGGCCTTGCCGCGCAGGTCACGGAGGTAGTACAGCTTGGCGCGGCGCACGTCACCCTTGGTGACCAGCTCGATCTTCTCGACGATCGGGGTGTGCACCGGGAAGGTGCGCTCGACGCCGACGGAGAACGAGACCTTGCGGACCGTGAAGGTCTCGCGGACACCGGAGCCCTGGCGGCGGATCACAACGCCCTTGAACTGCTGCACACGGGAGCGGTTGCCCTCGATGACGCGGACGTGGACGTTGACGGTGTCACCCGGGCGGAAGGCCGGGATGTCGCTGCGCAGCGACGTGGCGTCGACGGAGTCGAGCAGGTGAGACATTTCGTCTGCTTTCTTCGCTGATGCCACAGGTCATCAACGGAAGTTGGGTGTACAAGAGGTGTGCCGTGCGGGTCGGGGCGGGCGTCGTGTCCCCCTGTGGCAGGGGCGCACGCCGGACGGGCGCACAACAGCGGTCTATTCTTCCACGGCCTCGGTCCTGCGCCAAAATCGGCCGTACGGCTCGCCCTCCGGGTCCGGGGCCCAGCCCAGGATGGAGAGCATCTCGCGGTCCTTCTTGTCGAAGGCCTTGGGGTCGCAGCGCTCGATCAGATCGGGACGGTTGGCCGTCGTACGCCTCAGGGCCTCGTCGCGGCGCCAGCGGGCGATCCTGCCGTGGTGGCCGCTGAGCAGCACGTCCGGGATGTCCCGCCCGCGCCACAGGGGCGGCTTGGTGTAGACGGGGCCTTCGAGGAGGCTCGCCATCGCTCCCGGCGCGAAGGAGTCGTCCCGGTGGGACTCCGCGTTGCCGAGGACGCCGGGCAGCAGCCGCGCGACGGCCTCCGTGATCACCAGTACGGCCGCCTCGCCGCCGGCGAGGACGTAGTCGCCGATGGACACCTCGTACACCGGCATCCGCGTGGCGTACTCGTCCATGACACGCCGGTCGATGCCCTCGTAGCGGGCCGGCGTGAAGAGCAGCCAGGGGCGCTCGGAGAGTTCGACGGCCAGTTCCTGGGTGAAGGGTCGGCCGCTCGGGGTGGGGACGATCAGCGCGGGGGCCCGGGCTCCGGTCTCGTAGCCGTCGGCGAGCACCGTGTCCAGCGCGTCGCCCCACGGGTCGGTCTTCATGACCATGCCGGGGCCGCCGCCGTACGGCGTGTCGTCGACCGTGTTGTGCCGGTCGTACGTCCAGGTCCGCAGATCGTGCACATGGACGTCGAGCTGTCCGCGCGCGCGTGCCTTGCCGACGAGGGAGACGTTCAGGGGGTCCAGGTACTCGGGGAAGATCGTGACGACGTCGAGCCTCATGCGCTGTCTTCCCCGGACTTTTCCCCGGACTCTTCCCCAGGCTCTTCGCCGGACTCTTCCCTGGGGCCTTCCCCGGATTCTTCCCTGGACGAGGCGATCTCGGCACGGTCGTCGATCAGGCCCGGCGGGGGCGCGATGACCGCCTTCTGCTCCTCCAGGTCGATCTCGGTGACGATCTCCTCCACGAAGGGAATCATCACCTCGCTGCCGTCCGGGCGCTCCACGATGAAGAGGTCCTGGGAGGGCAGGTGCGAGATCTCCGTGATCCGGCCGACCTCCGTGCCGTCCTCGGTGACCACGTCGAGGTCGATGAGCTGGTGGTCGTAGTACTCGTCCTCGTCCTCGGGGAGTACCTCGGGGTCGACCTCGGCGATCAGCAGGGTGTTGCGCAGGGCCTCGGCGCCGTTGCGGTCGCTGACACCCTCGAAGCGCAGGAGCAGGCGGCCGCTGTGCACGCGGCCGGTGGCGATGGTGAGCGGCCCGGTGGAAGCCGGGTCGGTGGCCAGGACGGCGCCCGGGGCGAGCCTGAGCTCGGGCTCGTCGGTACGTACCTCGACGGTGACCTCGCCCTTGATGCCGTGGGCGCGGCCGATCCGTGCGACTACCAGCTGCACGTGTACAGATCTCCTGTCATACGACTGCGGGCCGGGGACGGCCCAGTGGCCCTCCCCGGCCCGAGCCGGTTGCGATGAAGCGTCAGCGGACGTGGTCCACGTCGACGAGGTCGACGCGGACACCGCGGCCGCCGATGGCGCCCACGACGGTACGCAGAGCGCGCGCGGTACGGCCGTTGCGGCCGATCACCTTGCCGAGGTCGTCGGGGTGGACCCGGACCTCCAGCACACGCCCGCGGCGCAGGTCGCGCGAGGCGACCTGCACATCGTCAGGGTTGTCGACGATGCCCTTCACGAGGTGCTCAAGCGCCTCTTCGAGCATGCTGCTCAGGCCTCGGTCGACTCGGACTCGGCAGCGGCCTCGTCCTTCTTCTCAGCCTTCTTCTTCTGGGTGATCGCCTCACCCTTGCCCTCGTCGTCACCGCCGAGAGCCTCGAACGACGGACGCCCGGCCTTCGGCTCGGCAACGAGCAGCGGCGCGGGGGCCGGCTCGCCCTTGAACTTCTGCCAGTCGCCGGTCTTCTTCAGGATGGCGAGGACGGGCTCGGTCGGCTGCGCGCCGACACCCAGCCAGTACGCCACGCGATCGGCGTCCACCTCGATGACCGACGGGTTGTAGGTCGGGTGGTACTTGCCGATCTCCTCGATGGCCCGGCCGTCACGGCGGGTACGGGAGTCGGCGACGACGATGCGGTAGTGAGGCGAACGGATCTTGCCCAGACGCTTCAGCTTGATCTTGACTGCCACGGGAGTGGATTCTCCTGGTTTTGACGTGGTTGGGCACGGCGAGAGAGCCGCGTGGGGTTGCGGTACCCGAGTGCCCGATGGACGCGTCAGCCGGAGGAGAGAGGGGTCCTGTGCGGCTGTCGAGTACAGCTAGCCATTGTGCCACACCCTGCGGGGCGCTTCCGGACGTGGGGTGGACGGGCATGGGCATGCCGACGAGGCACCCGGCGCAGAGGTGAGGAACGTCGGGTGCACGAGGCCCGGCGGGGGAGCCGGGTACGGCTGCCACGAGCAGCCGTACCCCTAGCCCACCGCCGCGCCCACGACCTCCGGGATGCGGAACGGCTTGCCGCAGCCGCCGCACACGATGGGGGCCTGGGCCAGGACCGACGGGACCACCCGGACGTTGCGGCCGCAGTCGCAGACGGCCTTCACACGCACGCCGCCGCCGGAGGAGCCGTGGCGGGCGGCCGGGCCGCGGAAGGTGCGGGAGGTGTCGGCGGAGGTGGCCACCGTGTGGGCCTTCAGAGCGCGCTGGAGGCGCTCGATCGTCGGTCGGTAGCGCCGCTTGGCCTCAGGGTTGAGCGTGACCAGCGAGAAGCCGCTGCTGGGGTGCGGTTCCTCGGGGTGGTCCAGGCCCAGCTCCTCCGCGATCGCGAGGAACCTGCGGTTGTGGTAGCGGCCGGCCCGGGAGGTGTCGCGTACGCCGCGGGCCGCGGCGATGCCGTGGACTGCCTCATGGAGCAGTCGTTCGAAGGAGAGTTCGTGACCGCACGCGGACGACGACTCTCCGATCAGGGACTCTGGCGCGGCAAGGTCCGGCAGCTCGGGGTGGTACCGCTGAATGTCGGCCCACGCCTGCGCCAGCTCTGCGGCGAGAACAGGTGGTGTCTGTGTCGTGCTCACGTAATCACAACGAGCGGGGGTGCCGCTGTGTTCCTATTCCGGGGCATCCCAAATAATTTGCACGTACCCGTCAGTTGCCACTGATGCGTACTGACGAGGGCGGGTGCGCTGATCTGCGGAGAAGCCTCACAGCTCGTCACAAGCCGGTGCGTAGTCCCACGTACGACCCGGCGCGTAGCCCGGTACGGCAGTGGTCGTCGGAAGGCACAAGAGCTCTTTCGGCCGCTCTCGTGGATCGGGCCACTGTCTCTCTCAGCGCCCGGGACGCCCGCGACGTTACCGGGTGCCGGCCCGTGCCCCGGCTCCGGGAGGTCCCGGAGGTTGCCCGGATGTGAAATCTCGCCACAGTGAGCTGCCCTCGCCAAGCCGGGCGCCACGACCCCTGGACGCCACCGCGAGCCGGGAGTTACCTGGCATACGTGGATGGTGCGAGCGCACGGCACGGGGGCCACGCAATCGGGCACAGCGACGAACAGTCGGCGGATTGGGGCGCTTACCTATGACACCTACGCTCGTGCGGGAACACCTGTCTCACGCGGGTTCCGTACCGGTCCGCGTGGACCGGAACGCACGCGCGCGTGACTGGTCCGAGATCCAGGAGCGGATGCTGGTCCCGCTCTACGAGGCCGTCTACGAGCGCCTTGAAGTGGGTCCCCTCACCCGGCTGCTGGGCCTGCGCTGCGGTACCGGGCTCGCCCTGCTGATGGCGGCCTCCAGAGGGGCCGCGGTCACGGGTGTCGACGCCTCCCCCGAGCGGCTCGCCCTCGCCCGCGAGCGTCTGCTGCCGGACCCCGCGCGCGGCACGCGCGCGCGTACGGCCGCGAAGCTCCTCGACGGCTCGCCCGCGGACGCGGCCGACGCGCAGACGCCCGCGTACACCGTGGTGACCGTCTTCGAGCCGATCGGCTGCCTGGCGGGCGACTCGGAGGGGCTCGGTGAGCTGCTGGCGGACGCGCTGCCGCTGGCCGGGCGCGGGGCGGCCGTGGTGCTGGCCGGATGGGGTCCGCCGGAGCGCTGTGCCACCTCTTCGGTCCTGCGGGTGGCGACGAAACTGGCCGATCCCCTGCGCAGAGCGGGCAGCTGGCGCCCTGCCCGCCGTGACGACCTGGAGGAGGTCGCCCAGCGGGCCGGGCTGAAACCGGACGGCTCGGGGCGGGTGGCCTGCCCGTTCGGCTACGCCGACCTCGACAGCGCCGTACGCGGTCTGCTGTCGACGGGCCTGTTCGACGCGGCGATCGCGGCGACCGACCGCAAGCAGGTGGACAAGGAGCTGGTGGAGGCGCTGCACCCGCACCGCCGCCCCGACGGCACGGTCTGGATGCCGAACGTGTTCCGGTACCTGATCGCCCGCGTACGCTGACGCTCCGCCGGGAGTGCGGTGCCGGTGGGGTGGTCTCGGTGGGTGCTCTGCGGATGCTTAGTCTGCGGATGCTTCGTCTGCCAGTGCTTCGCCTGCGGGTGCTTCGCCTGCGGGTGCTTCGTGGCTGGTCGGGCAGTTCCCCGCGCCCCTTTTCCTGCAGCCCCTCGCACAGTGCCCCGCACCCCGGTGGGGCACGGTGGGGCTCAGGCCTCGGGGTCCTTGGTCAGGCGTGTGATGCCGGCGATGCGGTAGGCGTCCGCCTCCTCCAGGGTCTCGTTCTCCAGCAGCGCCTCGGCCAGGGCGTCCAGCCGGCTGCGGTGGTCGCGGAGTTTGTGGAGGGCCTCCTCGTAGCACTCGTCGACGATGCGGCGCATCTCGCCGTCGATGACGTCGAGGGTGTGCGGGGCGGCCGACAGTCCGTAGGCCTGCTGGGCGTCGCTCGGGAGGGCGGAGAGCCGGCCGACGCGTTCGCTCATGCCCCAGCGGGCCACCATTCCGCGCGCGATGTTGGTGACCTGTTCGAGGTCGTTCTCCGCGCCCGTGGTGACGACTCCGTAGACGACGTCCTCCGCCGCCATGCCGCCCAGGGCGCCGATGATGCGGCCGCGCAGGTACTCCTCCGAGTGCGCGTACCGCTCCACCTCGGGCGTGGACATCGTCACGCCGAGCGCCCGGCCGCGCGGCACGATGGTGATCTTGCGGACGGGGTCGGCGCCGGGCTGCAGCATGCCGAGCAGGGCGTGGCCGCTCTCGTGGTACGCGGTGCGGCGGCGGTCCTCCTCGGGCATCACCAGGGTGCGTTCGGCGCCCAGCTGGACCTTCTCCAGCGCCTCGGACAGGTCCGCGCCGGTGACCTGCTGCTGCTTGCGCTTGACCGCGAGCAGGGCGGCCTCGTTGGCGAGATTGGCCAGATCCGCGCCGGTCATGCCCGGGGTCACCCGCGCCATCTGGGTCAGGTCGACGTCGGGGGCGAGCGGGATCTCCCGGGTGTGGATGCGCAGGATCGACTCCCGCCCGCCGCGGTCCGGCGGGGCCACGGTCACCACCCGGTCGAAGCGGCCGGGGCGGGTCAGCGCCGGGTCCAGGATGTCCGCGCGGTTCGTCGCCGCGATGACGATCACGCCCTCGGAGCCGGAGAAGCCGTCCATCTCGGTGAGGATCTGGTTCAGTGTCTGCTCGCGCTCGTCATGGCCGCTCAGCGACGCGCCGCCGCCGCGCATCCGCCCGATGGTGTCGATCTCGTCGATGAAGATGATCGACGGCGCCACCTTGCGCGCCTCGGCGAACAGCTCACGGACACGGGAGGCGCCGACGCCGACGATCATCTCGATGAACTCGGACGCCGAGGCGGAGAAGAACGGCACACCGGCCTCACCTGCCACCGCCCGCGCGAGCAGGGTCTTGCCGGTGCCGGGCGGCCCCGCGAGGAGCACACCGCGCGGGAGCTTCGCGCCCATCCTGCGGTAGGCGTCGGGGTTCTCCAGGAAGTCGACGACGTCGTCCAGTTCGCCCTTGACCTCGTCGATGCCGGCCACGTCCGCGAACGTCGTGCGCTCGGTCCCGGGTCGCAGCTCGACCGGTTTCGGCGGCGCCTTGCGGCCGAACATGCCGCCGGCGCCGCCCAGGCCCGCGCCGATCCGCCGGGCGAAGAAGACCCACACGGCGACCAGGATGACGATCGGGATCAGCGAGATCAGCAGGTTGGACAGGAAGCCGCGCTCCTGCACGACCGGCCGTGCGGTCACCGTGACCCCGTGGCTGCTCAGATTCTGCCACAGCTTGTCGTCCGCGAAGGCCGGGCGCTGGGTCTTGAACTTGGTGTACGTGCCACCGCCCTCGGGATTGGCCCGGGGGCTCTTGAGTTCGCCCTGGATCGCATCGCCCTTGGAGTAGATCTTGGCGACGTTGCCGTCGCCGACCTCCTTGCTGAACTCCGTGTACGAGACCGTCGGCTCGTTGCCCTGGCCGAGGTAGTTCAGGCCCACGTAGGCGAGCAGGAAGACGATCACCGCGGTGATCAGCAGGCCCCACCATTTGCCGCCCCTGAGTCCACCGCCGGGCCGCCGGGGCGACTCGTCCGGGGTGCCCTCGGCGCGCCACGGCTGGTCAGGGGCCTTGCGTGGGGGCACCGCATTGCTCATATCTGGACGTTACGGCACATGACGGCGCACGGCACACGCTGAGGGCGCCTCCCTGACGGAGAGGCGCCCTCGGTGACGTTCGACTGCGGCGGGCGCAGGCCCTTCCGTCAGCCCATGAACTTCTTGAACTCCTCGGGCAGCTCGAAGTCCTGGCCGCCCTGCTGCGGCAGCCCGAAGGCGCCGCCCTGTGCGGCCGCCTCCCGGCGCTGCGCCTCCTCCAGCTCCTGCTGCTTGCGCTTCATCGGGTTGCCGGAGCGCTGCTTGCCCTTGGCCTTCTTCGGCTGCTTCTTGGTCCGGCCGGGGCCGCCGCCCATGCCCGGGATCCCCGGCATGCCGGGCATGCCGCCGCCCTGGGCCATGCGGGACATCATCTTGCGGGCGTCGAAGAACCGCTCCACGAGGTTCTTCACGGCGCTGACCTCGACGCCTGAACCCTTGGCGATACGGGCACGGCGGGAGCCGTTGATGATCGTCGGGTCCTGGCGCTCGCCCGGGGTCATCGACTTGATGATCGCGGCGGTGCGGTCGACGTCCCGCTCGTCCAGGTTCTGGATCTGGTCCTTGATCTGGCCCATGCCCGGGAGCATCCCGAGGAGCTTGGAGATGGAGCCCATCTTGCGGACCTGCTCCATCTGGGCGAGGAAGTCGTCGAGGGTGAAGTCCTGACCCTTCTTGGACGCCAGCTTCGAGGCCATCTTGGCGGCCTCTTCCTGGCTGAAGGTCTTCTCCGCCTGCTCGATCAGGGTGAGCAGGTCACCCATGTCGAGGATGCGGGAGGCCATCCGGTCCGGGTGGAACGCGTCGAAGTCGTCCAGCTTCTCGCCGTTCGACGCGAACATGATCGGCTTGCCGGTGACCTGGCGGATCGACAGGGCCGCACCACCGCGGGCGTCACCGTCGAGCTTGGAGAGCACCACGCCGTCGAAGCCGACACCGTCGCGGAAGGCCTCGGCCGTGTTGACGGCGTCCTGACCGATCATCGCGTCGACGACGAACAGGATCTCGTCCGGGGAGACGGCGTCGCGGATGTCCGCGGCCTGCTGCATCATCTCCTGGTCGATGCCCAGGCGGCCGGCGGTGTCCACGATCACGATGTCGTGGACCTTGGACTTCGCGAAGTCGATGGAGTCCTTGGCGACCTTCACCGGGTCGCCGACGCCGTTGCCCGGCTCCGGGGCGTAGACGGCGACACCGGCACGCTCGGCGACGACGCTCAGCTGGTTGACGGCGTTCGGGCGCTGGAGGTCGGCGGCGACCAGCAGCGGCGAGTGGCCCTGCTCCCCCAGCCACCGGCCGAGCTTGCCCGCGAGGGTGGTCTTACCGGCACCCTGCAGACCCGCCAGCATGATCACGGTCGGGGGCTGCTTGGCGAAGCGCAGGCGCCGGGTCTCGCCACCGAGGATGGTGACGAGCTCGTCGTTGACGATCTTCAGGACCTGCTGGGCCGGGTTCAGCGCCTTGGAGACCTCGGCGCCGAGCGCACGCTCCTTGACGTTCTTGACGAACGTGCGGACGACGGGGAGAGCCACGTCCGCCTCGAGGAGCGCGATGCGGATCTCCCGAGCGGTGGCGTCGATGTCCGCCTCGGAGAGCCGTCCCTTGCCGCGCAGGTTCTTGAAAGTCGCTGACAGGCGATCGGAGAGAGTGTCGAACACGGCGCTCGCGGTCCTCGGGGTCGGTGATGGCTTCAGGGAATCGCCCTCCAGGGTATCCCGGCGGTGAACTCACCGGGGAAGGGTCATCCCCGCAGGGTCTCCTCCAGTACTCGGGCCAGCGATGCCGCGTCCTGGGCGGGCAGGGGTGCGCCGGTGCCGGTGGTGACGTAGAACGCGTCGACGGCGTTGGAGCCCAGGGTGCTGACGTGCATGCTCCGCACCCGTACTCCCGCCTTTTCCAGGGCCGTCCCGATCCGGTGCAGCAGCCCGGGAGCGTCCTGCGTCCTGACCTCGATCACGGTGGCGTGGTGGGAGGCCGCCGGGGCCACGGTCACGCGGGGCGGCGGGGCCACCCAGCCGCGGCGGCGGGGGTAGGCCGCATCACGCTCGGCGAGACGGCCCGCGATGTCCAGGGAGCCGTCCAGGGCGCGGACGAGGTCGGCGCGCAGCCGGGCCGCCTGGGGCAGCGAGCCGTACTCGGCGGCGACCCGCCAGTTGAGCAGCAGCACCGAGCCGTCGTCGACGTCGTCGGGCAGGCACACGACCCGCAGCTCCGCCGTCCGCACGGTCAGGCGGTGCACGGCGAGGACACCGGCGACCGCGGGCAGCACGGCGGGCTGGTCCGGTACGGCGATGAGCAGTTCGACGCCGAGCGGCTCGGGCTCACCGGTGGTGTCCTCCTCCGGCACCGGCTCGGTCTGTGCGCGCAGGGAGAGCACCGGGCTGCCGGTGCGGAAGGCCTCGATGGCGAGGCGCTCCTGCTCGGCGGTGGGGGCGCCGGGCTCGGGTTCGTCGGGGGCGTCTCCGGCGAGGACGGCCGAGGCGCGCCGCACCAGATCGGCGACGAGGGAGCCGCGCCAGGAGGACCAGGCGGCCGGGCCGGTGGCCAGCGCGTCCGCCTCGGTGAGGGCGTGCAGCAGTTCCAGGGTGCTCTGCGTGCCGACGGCCTCGGCGACCGAGCGGACCGTCGCCGGGTCCTCCAGGTCGCGGCGCGTGGCCGTCTCGACGAGCAGCAGGTGGTGGCGGACGAGCGTGGACAGCACCGTCACGTCCGCGCGGTCGAAGCCGATCCGGGTGGCCACGTCCCTGGCGATGATCTCCCCGGCCACGGAGTGGTCGCCGGGCCAGCCCTTGCCGATGTCGTGCAGCAGTGCGGCGACGAGGAGCAGGTCGGGGCGGCTGACACGGCGGGTCAGCTCGGAGGCGCGGACCGCCGTCTCGATCAGGTGCCGGTCCACGGTCCAGATGTGGACGGCGTTGCGCTGCGGGCGGCAGCGGACCCTTTCCCAGTCCGGCAGCAGGCTGCTGATCAGGCCTTCCGCCTCCAGAGCCTCCCAGACGTCGACGGTCGGGCGGCCCGAGCCGAGCAGGGTCACCAGCTGTTCGCGGGCCTCGGCGGGCCACGGCGTGGGCAGCGGGCGCGCGGTGGCGGCCATGCGCCGTACGGCGTGCAGGGAGAGCGGGAGCCCGGCCTGCGCGGCGGCGGCCGCGGCACGCAGCGGGAGCACGGGGTCGCGTTCGGGGCGCGCGGTGCGGGCGAGCCCCACTTCGCCGTCCTGCTCCACCACGCCCTCGGCCAGCGGGGAGCGCTCGACGACCGGCTTGCCGCCGCCCAGCATGGCGCGCAGGCGAGGGCGGACGGCGCGCGAACGCAGCACGCGCCCCACCTCGCGCCAGGTGACGTCACTGGCGTACGAGATCACCCGCGCCGCCTCGTAGACCTGCCGCAGCAGGGTGTCGGCGTCCAGCAGGGCCAGCTCGGCCGCCACCTGGTCCTGCTCCTGGAGGGCGAGCCGGTCGGTGGCGCGGCCGGTGGCCAGATGGAGGGCGTCGCGGACGTCCAGCAGCCGCCGGCGCGCGTCCGCGAGGCCCTCGCGCGGGGCGTCGGCCAGCCAGGAGGCGGCCACGGCGCGCAGGGCGGTGGCGTCCCGGAGACCGCCGCGGGCCTCCTTGAGGTCGGGTTCCAGGAGGTACTGCAGCTCGCCCTGGCGCCGGGCGCGGTCGGCGCAGAGTTCCTGGAGCTCGGGGAGGCGTTTGGGGGCCTGGTTGCGCCAGTCGGCGAGGACTGCGGTGCGCAGTGAGGCGGTGAGGCCGAGGTCGCCGGCGAGGTGGCGGGCGTCCAGGAGGCCGAGGTGGACTTTCAGATCCTCGCCGGCCGTCTTGCGGGCCTCGGCCGGGGTGCGCACGGAGTGGTCGAGGGCGAGGCCGAGGTCCCAGACGGGGTACCAGAGCCGGTCGGCGAGGGCGGCGACCGCGCTCGGGTCGCCGCCGTCGTGCAGCAGCAGGAGGTCGAGGTCGCTGCGCGGGGACAGCTCGCCGCGGCCGTAGCCGCCGACCGCGACGAGCGAGACGCCCGTGAGTCCCCCGGCCGCCGCCGTGAAGAGGCCGGTCAGCCAGTCGTCGGTCAGCTCGGCGAGGGCCGTACGGCGCGACGGCCCGGACCGCGCCCCTTCGGTGAGGAGGCGCAGCCGGGCCGCCGCATAGCCGCTGGGTCCCGAGTCGTCCGCTTCGTTCCGCACATCCGTACCCGTCACCCAGCGACTCCTGTCCTTCTGTCGTGTCAGAGCGCGTCCGGGCCGCGCTCGCCGGTACGGACCCGTACGGCCGTTTCGACCGGCAGGGACCAGACCTTGCCGTCACCGATCTTGCCGGTGCGGGCCGCCTTGACGACGACCTCGATCAGCTGCTCGGCGTCGTCGTCCTCGGCCAGCACCTCGATGCGGATCTTGGGGACCAGGTCGACGGTGTACTCGGCTCCGCGGTAGACCTCGGTGTGGCCCCGCTGACGACCGTAACCGCTCGCTTCGGTCACCGTCAGTCCGTGGACGCCGAAGGCCTGCAGGGCCTCCTTGATCTCGTCGAGCCGGTGGGGCTTGACGACGGCGGTGATGAGCTTCATGCGTCCACCTTCTTGGTCTGCGCGGCGGCCAGGGCCGAAGAGGCTGCTGCGGAGCCGATGACACCGCCGCCGGCACCGCTGAAGTCGTAGGCGGTCTCGGCGTGCTCGGCCTGGTCGATGCCCGAGATCTCCTCGTCCTCGGAGACCCGCATGCCGATGGTCTTGTCGAGCAGGAAGGCGAGGACCGCGGAGACGATCAGCGAGTAGGCGAGGACCGCACCGACACCGGCGCACTGCTTCCAGAGCTGGGTGAAGGTGTGGTCGCCGTAGAAGACGCCCGTCGCGGTGGACTGGCCCTTGCCGGTGGCGAAGAAGCCGATGAGCAGGGAGCCGATGATGCCGCCGACCATGTGGACGCCGACGACGTCGAGCGAGTCGTCGTAGCCGAACCTGAACTTCAGCCCGACGGCGGCGGCGCAGGCGACACCGGCGATGGCGCCGACGGCGATCGCGCCGAGCGGGGAGACCGCGCCGCCGGAGGGGGTGATCGCGACCAGACCGGCGACCGCACCGGAGGCGGCACCCAGCGTGGTGAACGCGCCGTGCCGGATCTTCTCGTAGGCGAGCCAGGCCAGCATGGCGGCGGCGGTGGCGACCTGCGTGTTGACGAACATCAGCGCGCCGACGCCGTCGTCGTTGCCGAGCCACGAGCCGGCGTTGAAGCCGAACCAGCCGAACCACAGCAGACCGGCGCCGAGCATGACCAGCGGGAGGCTGTGCGGGCGCATCGGGTCCTTCTTGAAGCCGACGCGCTTGCCGATGACCAGGATCACGCCGAGGGCCGCGGCACCCGCGTTGATGTGGACCGCCGTACCACCGGCGAAGTCGATCACGCCGAGCTTGTAGGCCCAGCCGTCGGCGCCCCAGACCCAGTGGGCGACCGGGACGTAGACGATCGTGACCCACAGCGCGATGAACAGCGACCACGCGGAGAACTTGACGCGGTCCGCGAGGGCGCCGCTTATCAGGGCCGGCGTGATGATGGCGAACATCATCTGGAACACCATGAAGACGAAGATCGGGATGGTGTAGCCGTCCCACAGCTCCGTCAGCCCGATGTTGCTGAGGCCGAACCAGTCGGAGTTCCAGCCGATGAGGCTGTTGTTCGTGCCGAAGGCGAGGGAGAAGCCGTAGAGCACCCACAGGATGGTGACGATGCCCATGCTGATGAAACTCATCATGAGCATGTTGAGTGTGCTCTTGACGCGGACCATGCCTCCGTAGAAGAAGGCCAGGCCCGGGGTCATGATCAGCACCAGGGCGGAACAGATGAGCATGAAGCCTGTGTTCGCGGAGGACAGTTTGGGTGCCTCCGCGGCAAGCATGATGGCTGGGGCCATCGGCGTCTCCTCGTCGGTTGGTACGGCCCCGTGCGGGCGGTGCCTGAGCGGTCCGGTCAGTGAGGGGTGGGCCGGTTATGCGCCATGAGATTGACGCAGCGCGGTTTCGGTGGAGGCCCCTCGTTGTTTCGCCGGGGTGACGAAGACGCCTTACGTGTTACACGTCCATGAACTGCCGGATCTCCGGCGCGCCGATCGTTATCGTGGCGCAACCTTCCTCGACAGAAGGAAACCGGCCGCGGCGGGCCTCTCGATGACCTGGCATGGGGGAGCCGAGTCGGGCAGTTCGGGAGGACCGGCCGCGGCCGGAGCATGGGGTCCTGCGGCGGTCAGACGGCCTCGGCGGTCTCCGGCAGGTCGACGGCGAGCTGATCGGTGAGGTCGACGACCGAGCTGAGATCACCGAAGTCGCGCGCGGCCGTGTCGACCGTCTTTCGGATACGGGTGTTCACACGCTCGGAGCGGACCTTCTTGGCGATCTCCATGGCCCGCGAGGCGTAGTCCGTGCTCTGCTCGGGCTCACGCTGGAGCAGGTGGACGGTGGCCATGCCGATCAGGTTCAGCGCGTACGACCGCTGGTGTTCCCTGTCCTTGGCGAACAGCTCCACCGCCCGCTGCATCAGCGGCTCGGCCAGGGAGGCATAGGCGGGGCTGCGTCCGGCGACGTAGGCGAGGTCGCGGAAGGAGTGGGAGTTCTCGCCGTACAGCTCGGCCTCGGAGAAGAAGCGGATCCAGTCGGGGTCCGGCTCGTCCCACTCGTCGGCTTCGGAGAAGGTGTCCTCGGCCATCCTGACCGCCCGCTTGCACTTGCCGGGCTGGCCCATGTTGGCGTAGGCGCGGGCCTCCATCGCATACAGCATGGACTGGGTGCGCGGGCTCGCGCAGTCGCGGCTGCCGTACTGCGCGAGGTGGATCAGCTCCAGGGCGTCGTCGGGCCGGCCGAGGTGGATCATCTGCCGGCTCATGCTGGAGAGGACGTAGGAGCCGAGCGGCCGGTCGCCGGCCTCCTTCGCCGCGTGCAGGGCGAGGACGAAGTACTTCTGCGCGGTGGCCTGGAGCCCGATGTCGTACGACATCCAGCCCGCGAGTTCGGCGAGTTCGGCGGCGACCTTGAAGAGCTTGCGGGTGGTGGCCTCGGGCTGGGGCTCCTGGAGGAGGTCGGTGACCTCGTGGAGCTGGCCCACGACCGCCTTGCGGCGCAGGCCGCCGCCGCACTGGGCGTCCCACTGGCGGAACATCTGCGTGGTGGACTCCAGCAGGTCCAGCTCGGGCTTGGACAGACGGCCGGGCCTGCGGGACTCCAGGACGGGCTCGGGCTCGGGCGGCACCGGCGAGGCCGGGGTCGGCACGAGCCAGCGCTGCATGGGCTCGATGAGGGACGGGCCCGCCGACAGGGCCAGCGAGGTTCCGAGGAAGCCGCGCCGCGCCAGCATCAGGTCGCTGCGCGAGAACTCGCTGAGCAGCGCCACCGTCTGCGGGCCCGTCCAGGGCAGGTCGACACCGGATGCGGAGGGTGACTGGCGGGCGGCGCGCAGGCCGAGGTCCTCGATGGAGACGACACAGCCGAAGCGCTCGGAGAACAGCTCGGAGAGGATCCGCGGGATCGGCTCGCGCGGGTTCTCCCCGTCCAGCCAGCGGCGCACCCGAGAGGTGTCCGTGGAGATGTGGTTGGCACCCAACTGGCGTGCGCGGCGGTTCACTTGGCGGGCCAGCTCACCCTTGGACCACCCGCTGCGCACGAACCACGAGCCGAGCAGCTCGTTGGGGAGCTTGTCAGCGTTTGTCACGCTACTGTTGCCGCCGCCCACTGGAACGCCCCCATCCCTGAGACCACTTGTCGCCGAATGCGCCAAGCCCTAACAGAATGCCGGTATATACGGCCTCTCGTCCGCCGGTTCTCACCGTTCGAACGAGATGACGACTTGCCTCCGGCATACCCACGGGTGCATGTGCCTTCAGGCCTCGCACACTCACAGTAATCCTACGATCACCGGTCCAGCCATGGCGATCCCGGAAACGCCACCATTCGCCACCCCTTCGAATGAACTCACGGACGCCCCCACGCGATTCACTTGACATAGGACGACAGACAAGTGGGCGGAGTGAAGCGCGCCGGGGCGCGCAGACCCCGGTGCACCACCCGCGATGCTGCAAGGCGCTGCCTTGCCCTCACGGCGATGAGGGAAGTCGGAGCCGTAGCGTCACGTTCCGCTTCCGTATCACTCCGTGTCGTAACCACCGGCGCGCTGGACCCGTTGGAGGGGGCATGGGCTTCACGATCGGCGGCATTCGCGAGATCCGCTCCGGCACGCGTCGGCGCGGCCGCTCGTCGGAGTGCACCGCCGTCGCCGAGTTCACCGGGCTGTGGGGCTGGGACGTGGTTCCCGGCGCCCGGGCCGCCGCGGGCGTCTGTTCCTGCGGTCACGCGGAGTGCACGGCGCCCGGAGCGCACCCGCTCGACTTCGCGCCCCAGGTGCCGGCCGGAGCCCCGCTCGACGACGTGACCAAGGCCTGGTCCGAGTTCCCGGGCGCCTCCCTGATGCTGCCCGTCGGCCGCGCGTTCGACATCATCGAGGTCGCCGAGGCCGCCGGGCGCCGCGCCCTGGTCCGCCTGGAGCGCATGGGGCTCCCGCTCGGCCCGGTCACCGCGACCCCGGACGGGCGCGCCCACTTCTTCGTCGCCCCCGGCGCCGCCGCCGAACTCCCCCGGCTGCTCTACCGCATGGGCTGGGACGACCCGTCCGCCCTGGACCTGCACGGTCTCGGCCCGGCCAGTTACGTCACCGCACCGCCCTCCGACCGGGGCGGCCTGGGTCCGGTGCGCTGGCTGCGCCCGCCGGCCCTGGACTCGGCGACGAAGCCGCCGGCGGCCCGGCTGCTGCTGGGCACGCTGGCGTACGTGGCACACCGGTCGCGGGCACGCGCGTGAGCGAACCGGTCCCTTCCGGCACGGACGTGAACGCACCAGACCCCTGCGGGCACGGGCGTGACCGAACCGATCCTGACGGCACGCGCGCGAACGCACCGATCCCGGCGGGCACGGACGGGAGCGCGCCGCAGGGCTCCGCACAAGGCGAAGCGCCCGTCCTCAGTGCACCTTGAGGCGGGCGCTTCCTCGAAGGAAGTGGATTCACTTCCCCACGACGGTCAGTCACCGATAAGGGCATCCACGAACGCCTCCGGCTCGAACGGCGCCAGGTCGTCCGCGCCCTCGCCGAGACCGACCAGCTTGACCGGGACGCCGAGTTCGCGCTGGACCGCGACCACGATGCCGCCCTTCGCCGTGCCGTCCAGCTTGGTCAGCACGATGCCGGTGATGTCCACGACCTCGGCGAACACCCGGGCCTGCACCAGGCCGTTCTGGCCGGTGGTGGCGTCCAGGACGAGCAGCACCTCGTCCAGCGGCGCGTGCTTCTCGACCACGCGCTTGACCTTGCCCAGCTCGTCCATGAGGCCGGTCTTGGTGTGCAGGCGGCCGGCGGTGTCGATGAGGACGACGTCGACCCCCATCTCCTTGCCCTCCTTGACCGCGTCGAAGGCGACGGAGGCGGGGTCGCCGGCCTCCGGCCCGCGCACGGTGTAGGCACCGACACGCTCGCCCCAGGTCTGCAGCTGGTCGGCGGCGGCGGCCCGGAAGGTGTCGGCGGCGCCGAGGACGACGGTACGGCCGTCGGCGACCAGGACACGGGCGAGCTTGCCGGTGGTGGTGGTCTTGCCGGTGCCGTTGACGCCGACGACCATCACGATGCCGGGCCTGCGGTCCTCGGGCTCGGT
Source organism: Streptomyces sp. NPDC020362 (assembly GCF_040642095.1). NCBI lineage: Bacteria > Bacillati > Actinomycetota > Actinomycetes > Kitasatosporales > Streptomycetaceae > Streptomyces > Streptomyces sp. NPDC020362. The sequence goes on along the minus strand of NZ_JBFAET010000004.1, from coordinate 95,852 downwards.
CTTCACGGTGCGGTCGACATCGGTGCCGACCAGCTTGAGAAGCTCCTCGCGCAGCAGGCCGCGCAGCTCCTCGGGGGTGCGGGTGCCGAGCACCTTGACGCGCTCGCGCAGGTTCTCGACCAGCTCCTGGGTGGGCTGCACGCCGACATCGGCGGTGAGGAGTGTGTCCTCGATCTCCTCCCAGGTGTCCTCGTCGAGGTGCTCGCGGGAGAGCAGCGTGAGCAGGCCCTTGCCGAGGGCGTTCTGCGAGCGGGACAGGCGGGCGCGCAGGCGGATCAGCCGGCCTGCGGTGGGCTCCGGGATCTCGATCTCGGGAGCCTCGACGGCCGGACCGACGGGGGGCTCCTCCACGGCGACCGGTGCCGAGCCGCCCGGGAGGTCCACCTCCTCGATGGTCCGGCGCGGTTCGTCGCGTGGCGTCTCGGCCTCGTCGCCGACGTGCGGCTCGGCCGGGGGCGCGGTGATGTCGGGCGTCGTGGGCGGCGGCGGGGGCAGCGGCTTGCGGCGCCGGCTGCCGACGATGAGCCCGCCGAGCGCGCCGAGCACGACCACGGCGATGACTACAGCAAGGATGACGGTTTCCATAACCCGACCAGTATCGGCCATGCGTTCCGACGGGACCCTGATTGTGGGTTCGTCCGAGGGACAAACGCCGCTGGACGGGATGAGTCGGATCAAAGCGCAATGGCACCGACTCCTTCAACGCGCGTAGAGTCCCGACGTCCCCTGTTTCCCCACCCCGAGGCTCCCCTCTTTCATGAGCAAGACAGCCGAGACCGAAGGCGCTCTCGAAACCCGCGGCATCGAGCAGGTACCCGACCACGAACGCACTGCGAGAACCCGCGAGCTGTTCCCCACCTGGGTCGGCGCGAACATCAGCGTGCTGCTGCTCACCATGGGCGCGAGCCTCGTGGTGGCCTACCACCTGGACATCTGGCAGGCGCTCGTCGTCGCTGCCGCCGCGCCGATCGTGTCGTACGGCCTGGTCGGGCTGATCGGCATCGCGGGCAAGCGGGGCGGGGCGCCGGGCATGGCGCTGTCGCGCGCGGTCTTCGGGCAGCGCGGCAATCTGCTGCCCGGTTCGCTGATCTGGGTCGCCCGCTGGGGCTGGGAGACGATCAACGCGGTGACCGGCGCCTACGCGATGCTCACCCTCCTGGACATGGTGTTCGGCATCAAGGCGAACAGCGTGCTGGACATCGTGATGCTGCTGGCCTTCGTCGTCGCGACCTTCGCGATCTCCGGGCTGGGCATCAACGCCGTCCAGAAGTGCAACAAGTACGCGACCTACCTCTTCGGCGTCTTCTCGGTCCTCGTCCTCGTGTACCTGGCCGCGAACACCGACTGGTCGAAGGTGCTGGACCACAGTGCGGGGTCCACGGCCGCGGTGATCACCGGTATCGGCATGATCGCGGCGGGCGGGGTCAGCTGGATCCCGTCCGCACCGGACTTCACCCGCTATCTGCCGCGCACGGCGTCGTCGAAGGCGATCGTGGGCACGGCGGTCGGCGGCGCCGGCATCGTCGTCCTGCCGATGGTGCTGATGGGCGCGGTGATGGCCGTGTCCACGCCGGACCTGGCCTCCGCCTCCGACCCGGTCTCCTTCCTCGGCGAGATCCTGCCGACCTGGATCGCGGTGCCGTACCTGCTGATCGCGCTGGTCGGCATGCTGCTGATCAACTCGATGTCGATGTACTCGGCGGGCTTCACCGCGCAGACCCTCGGTTTCAAGGTGCCGCGCCACTGGGCGGTATCGGTCAACGCGGTGATCTCGCTGGTCTTCGGCGGTGTGCTGATGCTGGTGGCGACGAGTTTCATGGGCTCGTTCATCGCCTTCCTGTCGCTGCTCGCGGTGGCCTTCTCCGCCTGGGTCGGCGTCTTCGGCGCGGACATGCTGCGCCGGACCGAGTACGACGGCCGGGCCATGGCCGACACCACCCGCACCAGCGCCTACTGGTACCGGGGCGGCTTCTCCCCCGCCGCGGTGGCCGCCTGGGCGGTCGGCCTGCTGGCGGGCCTGCTGTTCACCACCTCGGACTGGTTCACCGGCCCGCTGGCGAAGAACAACGTCATCGGCGAGTACGGCCTCGGCTGGGTCGCCACGATCGTGATCTCCGGCCTGCTGTACGTGGTGTTGCCGAAGCCGGCAGTGGTGACTCCGGAGAAGGCCGCCGAGCCCGCCGAGCCCGCCGAGGAGCCCGCGGCCGCCGGCGTCTGACCGGCGTGGGCCGACGTCGGCCGGCGCCGACCGGCGTCCGGGCGGATGTCCACCAGCGGTCCGGCCGGCGTCCGCCGGGCACCGGACACCGGGCACCGGGCACCGGCCGGACAAGCTGCCCGGCGTCCCGTGCCGCACCCATGGCCATCTGACGTACCGTCAGCTACCGTCCCCCTCCACCGAGCCGCACCGGAGGGGGACTTCCCATGCCCGTCACGGTCGTACGTTTCAACCTCGTCGCGCCCGGCGCCGCCCCCGCCTCCCTCGCGGCCCGGTACCGGGCGGCTCTGGAGATGGCCGCGTACGCGGACGAGCACGGGATCACCACCGTGCAGACCGAGGAGCACCACGGCGCCGACAACAACTGGCTGCCCTCGCCGTTCGCCTTCGCGGGCGCGGTGTTCGGGGCGACCCGCACCATCGCGGTGACGGTGTCGGCGGTGATCGGCCCGCTGCACGACCCGCTGCGGCTGGCCGAGGAGATCGCGGTGCTGGACCTGCTCAGCGGCGGGCGGCTGGTGACGGTGGCCGGGATTGGCTACCGACCCGAGGAGTACGCCCTGTTCGACGTCGACTGGAAGCGACGGGGCCGGCTCCAGGACGAGCTGCTGGAGACCCTGCTGAAGGCGTGGACCGGCGAGGAGTTCAGCTACCGGGGCCGTACGGTACGGCTCACCCCGCGCCCGTACACCGATCCGCACCCCCTGCTGCTGGTCGGCGGCTCCTCGAAGGCCGCCGCCCGTCGCGCCGCCCGGCTCGGCCTGCCGTTCTTCCCGAGCGCGCATCTGCCCGAGCTGGAGACGTACTACAAGGAGAGGCTCACGGAGTACGGCACCGAGGGCTGGACGATGATGCCCGCGGCCGAGACTCCGCTGCTGCACCTCGCCGAGGATCCGGACCGGGCGTGGTCCGAGTACGGCGAGCACTTCCTGCACGAGGCGCGCACCTACGCCTCCTGGCAGTCGCGGGACATCACGTCCGCGGTGAGATCGGCGGCGACGACCGTGGACGAGCTGCGCGCCGAGGGCGTCTACCGGATCCTCACCCCGGAGCAGTGCGTGGCCCAGGGCCTGGACAGTCTCGTCCTGCACCCGCTGGCGGGCGGGATGCCGGTGGAGGAGGGGTGGCGGAGCCTCAGGCTGTTCGCGGAGCGGGTGATTCCGGCGCTGGAGGGCTGACCCGAGGCGATGACCGGTGGCCCGGCCGGAACCGGCGTTGATCGACTGCCGTCATGAGTCTGTTGGTGGAGGTGTTCGTCCGCGAGCCGGACGGAGAGATCCGGATACTCGACGTGCCGGACGGCGTGTACCAGTCCGGCGGCTTCGAGTCGTGGCGCACGACGGTACGGGGGTCCGGGTGCGTGCGCGCTGGGCGCCCGATTCCTGCCCCTGCTGGCCGAGGACGACCTCTACGTGGAGGCCGGGGAGGTCCCGGAGTTCCTGCGCGAGGTCACCCTGCTGCGCATCCGCCCCGACACGGTCGCCCATGGCACCGAACGACCGGGGACGGTCGAGGAACGCCGGCATCAGATCGAGACCCGCCTGCACATCTTCGAGGAGAGCTGCCGCAAGGCCCTGGAGATCGGCGGTGGCGTCCTCGTCTGGTGAAACGGGACCGCCGCCCCCGCTCGGACAGTGGCCGAGCGGGGGCGGCGGGCGGTACGAGGAGAAGGGCCGCGGGGAGGGCCCGGCGCGGGATGACGGCGCCCTTGGGCGGGCCGGTGGTCGAGGAGAAGGGCAGCGGGGTCTGGGCCCGTCTCCTCGGGACTGCGGGGCCTCAGCCCATCTCCTCCAGCGACTTGCCCTTCGTCTCCTTGACGAACTTCAGGACGAACGGGACGGAGAGCGCGGCGAAGACCGTGTAGATCACGTAGGTGCCGGACAGGTTCCAGTCGGCCAGCGACGGGAAGCTCGCGGTAATGGCCCAGTTGGCGATCCACTGCGCGGCGGCGGCCACCCCCAGGGCGGCGGCGCGGATCTTGTTCGGGAACATCTCGCCGAGCATGACCCAGACGACCACGCCCCAGGACAGGGCGAAGAAGAGGACGAACAGGTGGGCGGCGACCAGCGCGATCCAACCCTGCGTGGCGGGCAGCTTGCCGTCCACGAGGTGGTGCGAGAACGCCCAGGCCTCCAGGGCCAGGCCGACGGCCATGCCGACCGAGCCGATGAGCGCGAGCGGCCGGCGGCCGATGCGGTCCACGAAGATCATCGCGATCACGGTGCCGACGATGTTGATGATCGACGTCGTGAAGGAGTAGAAGAACGAGTCCGTCGGGTCGACACCGACCGACTGCCACAGCGTCGAGGAGTAGTAGAACGCGACGTTGATGCCGACGAACTGCTGGAAGACCGACAGGCCGATACCGATCCAGACGATCGGCTTGAAGAAGAAGCCGCCGCCGAGCAGGTCCTTGAAGCCCGACTTGTGCTCGCTCTTCATCGCGTGCTCGATCTCGGCGACGCGGGCGTCCAGGTCGGTGCCCGTGCCCTCGACCTCGGCGAGGATCTCCTTGGCACGCTCGCGCTTGCCGACCGAGAGCAGGAAGCGGGGGGACTCGGGGATGGCGAAGGAGAGCAGGCCGTACAGGACGGCCGGGACGACCATGACGCCGAGCATGACCTGCCAGGCCTCCAGGCCCATCAGCTTGCCGCGCTGGTCGCCGTCGGCGGCGTTCAGCAGGCCCCAGTTGACCAGCTGGGAGATGGCGATGCCGATGACGATCGCGGCCTGCTGGAAGGATCCGAGGCGGCCGCGGTAGGCGGGCGGGGCGACCTCGGCGATGTACGCGGGGCCGATCACGGAGGCCATGCCGATGGCGAAGCCGCCGACGACGCGCCAGAAGGCGAAGTCCCACAGCGAGAAGGGCAGTGCCGAGCCGACGGCGCTGACCGTGAACAGCAGGGCGGCGATCTGCATGACCCGGATGCGGCCGATGCGGTCGGCTATGCGGCCGGCGGTCGCGGCGCCTATCGCGCAGCCGATCAGGGCGATGGCGATGACCTGGGCCAGCGCTGCCGAGCCGATGTCGTAGCGCCCCCGGATGGCCTCGACGGCGCCGTTGATCACGGAGCTGTCGTAACCGAACAGGAAACCGCCCATCGCGGCCGCCGCCGCGATGAAGATGACGTGCCCGAGATGCTCGGGCTTAGCCGTCCTGGCTCCTGACTTGGGTACCTGCGCTGTGCTGGTCACGAAAAGCTCCTCGGGCCACGGCAACGCTGCCGGGTGGGGGTCAGCCCTTACAAGTAAGACCTGAAGATAAAAGCAACGTTGCAGAGACTATGCCTTCAAGTTTCGAAGTCAATACCTCGAAGGCTGTGAGTTTCCAGACGCGCTACACCGCTCCATGTTCAAGAAGTGAACATCGAGTTAGTCGATCTTGAGGGGATGACTAGCGGAGCCGCTGGGAAATGACCTTTGACACACCGTCGCCCTGCATGGAGACGCCGTACAGCGCGTCGGCGACCTCCATCGTGCGCTTCTGGTGCGTGATCACGATCAGCTGCGAGGCCTCCTGCAGCTCCTGCATGATCCGGATCAGCCGTTGGAGGTTGGTGTCGTCGAGGGCTGCCTCGACCTCGTCCATGACGTAGAAGGGGCTCGGCCGGGCCTTGAAGATCGACACCAGCAGCGCGACGGCGGTCAGCGACCGCTCTCCGCCGGAGAGCAGGGAGAGCCGCTTGACCTTCTTGCCCGGCGGGCGGGCCTCGACGTCGACGCCCGTGGTGAGCATGTTGTCGGGATCGGTCAGGATCAGCCGTCCGTCGCCGCCCGGGAACAGCCGGCTGAACACGCCCTCGAACTCGCGGGCCGTGTCCCGGTAGGCCTCGGTGAACACCTGCTCGACGCGCTCGTCCACCTCCTTCACCACCTGGAGGAGGTCGGCGCGGGTCTTCTTCAGGTCTTCGAGCTGCTCACTGAGGAACTTGTGGCGCTCCTCCAGGGCCGCGAACTCCTCCAGCGCCAGCGGGTTGACCTTGCCCAGCTGCTGATACGCGCGCTCGGCGGCCTTGAGCCGCTTCTCCTGGTCGGCGCGGAGAAACGGCTTCGGCTGGTTGCGGGGATGCTCCGGGTCCTCCGGCAGCACCTCGCCCTCGGCGGGCGGGGAGGGCGGCACCGGCTGGTGCGGGCCGTACTCGGACACGAGCCCGGCCGGTTCCACGCCCAGCTCTTCCAGTGCCTTGCTCTCCAGCTGCTCGATCCGCAGCCGCTTCTCGGCGCCGAGCACCTCACCCCGGTGCACCGAATCGGTCAATTTGTCCAGTTCGGACTTGAGTTCGCGTCCGGCACCGCGCGCCGCCGTCAGCTCCTGCTCCCGTACGGCCTTGGCGGCCTCGGCCGCGGACCGCTCCTGGTCGGCACGGCCGAGGGAGACCTCGACGTGGGCGAGCAGCTGCCGGGCGCCGGCCGCGACGGCCTGCGCGACGGCGGCCTCGTGCCGCAGCCGGGCCTGCCGCTGCTCGGCACGCGCGCGTGCCTCGCGTTCCGCGCGGGCGGCCCGGTCCAGCGAGTCGGCCCGTCCGGCGAGCCCCTTGACCCGCTCCTCGTGCGTACGGACCTGAAGACGGGCCTCCATCTCGGTCTGCCGGGCGTTGGCACCGTCGGCGACGAGGCGGTCCCGGACGGAGGTGTCCGGCTCCTCCTCGACCGGCATCTCCTCGGCGACCGCCAGCCGCTCGGCCAGTTCCTCGGCCTCCTGTGCGGCCTTCTCCAGCGCCTCCTGCGCACGGTCGGCCGCCGCGGCCGACCGCTCGGCCTCCCCGGCAGCACCCCGCGCCTGCCCGGCGAGTCGGCCGAGCTGCTGGGCCACGGACGACTTCTCCCGGTCGGCGGCCCGGCGCCGCTCGCCCAGCTCCTCCACGAGCGCCGCGGCCTCGGTGCGCCGCTCGGCCGCGGCGCGCTGCGCCCCGGTCAGCTCCTCGCAGCGCACGGCCAGCTCCTCCAGCTCCGCCGCGGCCTCGTCCACGGAGGCCTGCACCTCCAGCAGGCTGGGCGCCCCGGCCGATCCGCCGTGCGCGAAGTGCGCACCGAGCAGGTCGCCTTCGGCGGTGACGGCAGTGAGGTCGGGGTGGGCGTAGACGAGATCCTCGGCGTCCTCGAGCGTGCCCACGACGACGATCCCGCGCAGCAGCCGCCGCACGGCGGGCATGAGTTCGGCGGGGCCGCGGACCAGATCGGCCGCGAGGGCCGGACCTGCGGGGCGGTGCCCGTCCGGGCCCGGGCCGCCGGAGACGGCGCCGGCACCGTGGCCCGGTGAGCCCATGGCGCCGTAACCGCCCGCGGCGTCGGCGGTCCGCGGCCGGCCCGGCCCGCCGATGCCGCGGGACCCGGCCGTACCGTCACCGTCCGGCGCGTCGGCTCCGCCCAGCGTTCTCACGGGGCCACCGGGCTCCGGCTCGTCCGGCGCGGCCGCCAGCAGCAGCGCCGCGCGTCCGCCGTCCTGCTTGCGCAGGAGGCGGATCGCCTCGGCCGCCGATGCCGGGGTCGTCACGGCGATCGCGTCGGCCGCCGCGCCGAAGGCGGCGGCGAGCGCGACTTCGTGGCCCGGGGTCACCGTCAGCAGCTCTGCCGCCGGGCCCAGGACTCCGGCCAGGCGGTCCCGGGCGCCCAGGAGTATGCCGGTGCCGTCCTTGCGGCGAAGGCCCAGCGCCAGCGCCTCGTGGCGGGCCTGGGTCGCGGCGCGCCTGCGTTCGGCCGCGGTGGCCGCCTCTCGGGCCGAGCCGAGCGCGGCCTCCGCCTCCGCGAGCCGCCGCCTGGCCGCCTCGTGCTGTTCGGCGAGATCCACGTCCTCGGCGTCGAGACCGTCGACCTCCGCCTTCAGAGCCTCGTACTCCTCCTGGGCCGAGACCGCGCGCTCCTGGGCCTCGTCGCGGGCGGCGGCCAGCCGGTCGATCTCGGCCTGGGCGGAGGCGGCGCGTGAGCGGGCCGCGTTGACCTGGCCGGAGAGACGGGCCAGCCCCTCGCGGCGGTCGGCGATGGCACGGGCGACGTCCTTGAGGCGGCGTTCCTCGACCGCCAGCTCGCGCTCCAGTTCGGCGCGATGCGCGACCGTGTCGTCCAGGGCGCGCTGGGCAGCCTCCAGGGCGGCCTCCAGCTCGGCCTCCTGTTCACGGATGCGGGCCGCCTCGCGCTCCAGGTCCTCGGGGTCCCGGCCGCGCCGCTCCTCGGGGGGTGCCGACGTGGCGCTCTTGACCCGGGCGTCGGCCAGCGAGACGGTGCCGCGCACCCGTTCGGCCAGCTGCGACAGCTCGTACCAGGTCTGCTGGGCGCGCTGGAGGCGCGGGGTGAGCTGCCGTACCTCGTCCTCCAGCAGGGCCTCCCGCTGGAGCGCCTTCTTCAGTTCCTGCTCGGCGGTTTCCTTGCGTTCCTTGAGCGCGGCCTCGTCGGCGACCTCCGCCCTGAGCGCCTCCCGCAGGCGTACGAGGTCGTCGGCGAGCAGCCGCAGGCGGGCGTCGCGGAGGTCCGCCTGGATGACGGCGGCCCGGCGCGCGACCGCCGCCTGGCGGCCGAGCGGCTTGAGCTGACGGCGCAGTTCGTCGGTGAGGTCCTGCACGCGCGCGAGGTTGGCCTGCATCGCGTCCAGCTTCCGCAGCGCCTTCTCCTTGCGCTTGCGGTGCTTGAGCACACCCGCGGCCTCCTCGATGAAGGCCCTGCGGCCCATCGGGTCCGCGTGCAGGACGGAGTCGAGCTGGCCCTGGCCGACGATGACGTGCATCTCGCGGCCGATACCGGAGTCGGACAGAAGCTCCTGGATGTCCAGGAGACGGCAGGTGTCGCCATTGATCTGGTACTCGCTGCCGCCGTTGCGGAACATGATCCGCGTGATGGTGACCTCGGCGTACTCGATGGGCAGCGCCCCGTCGGAGTTGTCGATGGTCAGGGACACCTCGGCACGGCCCAGCGGCGGGCGGCCGGTGGTGCCGGCGAAGATGACGTCCTCCATCTTGCCGCCGCGCAGCGACTTGGCGCCCTGCTCGCCCATGACCCAGCTGAGCGCGTCCACGACATTGGACTTGCCCGAGCCGTTCGGGCCGACGACACACGTGATCCCCGGTTCGAACCGGAGCGTGGTCGCCGAGGCGAACGACTTGAACCCGCGCAGGGTCAGGGCCTTGAGGTGCACGCCGCTGGACTCTACCCGGCGCCGGTATCTCACTCCACGAACACTCGCAACCGTTCCCGCAGACCGGGAGGCGGGCCGCCGGACAGCAGCCTCACACCCACGGTTTCACCGTTGAACTTGCAGGGCACACCAAACGTTAAAGAGGGTGAAAGGATGCGCGGGGGAAAGAAAGAAGGGACGCCGAAGCGTCCCTTGCAACTCTGACAACCGGTAAACCTGTTGTCCGACAACTGTGCGGTTGATACGGGCAGCCCAACCGCTGCGACTGCTGTTGTGGAGCGATGCAGCGATCAGGTGAGCGCAGGCTCCGCCTGGTGTGCGTCGATGCTCTCCATGATCCTGTCCTGAGAGGCGGCAGCCGTCAGCTCGTCGTTCTCCGCCTGGATCCGTACCAGCTCGGACTCCAGGTCCTGGACGCGCTGCTGCAGCCGTCGCATCTCGGCGAGGAGTCGAGGGTCGGAGCCGCCGACGTAACCGAGAAGCGCCTTTGCCATGATGGATGGTCCTCCACACTGAGTGACCGACCGATGCGGTGTGGGTCGTGAGGGATTCGCACCCGCGGTGCTTGACACACTCGAGTGTTGCTCTGCCGTTCTTACATGCCAAACAGCTAAGGTGCGCGGGGCTTTCAGCGTCTCACCAAAAAGTTTGACGGTCAACACGATCACGCCCTGTATTGGCGGGCAAACCCCGGGCGCACGGCCTGCGAACGGCGGTGCTGCGTCTCCTGCGGGGCCCTCAGGGCGTGGCGATCAGCTGTACCAGCGGAGCCTGCCATGCCGCGCCCTTCTTGGCAACCACCAGGACGTTTCTGCTCGGAGCATGTGCCCGGGGCAGCTCGCCGGGCGCCGGCCTGCAGGGCTTTACAGAAACGACTCAGCGGATGGCGAAGCCGTCGTAGCCGCCGCGGGGTGTGTCCCAGATCTCGGTGACACCGTCCACGGAGCCGGGCGTGTCGCCGGCCTGGAGCCAGTCGAGCAGCCCTTCGCACCCCTCGCGCGCGCCCTCCGCAACCACCTGGACGCGGCCATCGCCCAAATTGAGAGCAAAACCACTCAAGCCGCCGATCTCCAGCGCCTTGGCACGCGTGAACCAGCGGAAACCCACACCCTGAACGCGTCCGCGCACCCAGGCGACCAGCCGTACATCCTCGCTCATGGGTGCAACCTAACGGGCCGATGTCGCTTGGAACACTTCCTCCCCGAGCGCCATGGGGTACCGTCCCCACCCAATGCATCTCATATGAAACTCGCTCGATCGAGTGAGTCGGGTTGGCCAGAAGGAGTCATTCGCCAGCACGGCGTCGCCGGGTCGACCGCGAGGACGAGGAAGAGGGCAAGGACATGGGACGCCACCGTCGCTCCGCCGCCGGCCGCGCCGCCCCGGGCCACGCCACGGGGGTCACCCACACGCACGGCCCGGTCACGGGCGGCGAGGACCCGCAGGACTCGTACGCGGCTGGGAGAGCGCCCAGGGGCATCGCGCCCTACCTGAACCCGGAGGCGTACGCCGAGACGACCGCCCGGAGCACCGCCTACCTGTACGCGATGGACGCCCAACCGTCGCCGGACGGCCCGGGCGGCGACGGCTTCAGCCCGGACGGCGGCTTCAGCCCGGACGGCGGTCTGTCCCGGCACCACCGGCACACGAAGAAGGTGGCCAAGCCGGTGCGCACCGGCCTCCTCGGGGTCTCCGCGGCCGTCGCCCTCGGCACGGTCGCCGTGGTCACGGGCGTGGTGCCCGGCCTGGAGAACTACCAGCTCGGCGGCAGTACGCACTCCACCGGCGGCGACCGGGTGCAGCCGGCGGCCATCCCCAGCAACACGGCCAGTGAGCAGGGCGGCACCTCCGGGACCGCGGACAGCCCGGCCGGCGGTGGCGCGCCCGCGAGCCGCGACACCGGACGCAAGGCCTCGCCGACCGCGCCCCACTCCCCTTCGGCCTCCGCCTCTGTTTCCCCCTCGACCTCTGCTTCCCCCTCCGCCTCCGCTTCCCCCTCGGCCTCCCCCACGCCCACGCAGAAGCCCTCCCGGACGGCGAACCCGGACCGGAAGCCGACCGGCAGGGCGGTCCCGCCGGCGCCCAAGCCGTCGCGTACGGCGAGCAAGGCGCCGACGGCGACCTCCGCACCGGTCACGGTGTCGACGCAGGCCGCCGCCGAGGCGGAGGTGCTGAAGCTCGTCAACGAGGAGCGTGCGAAGGTCGGCTGCAGCGCGCTGGCGGCGAACTCCTCGCTGACCAAGCTGGCCGAGGCCTTCAGCGACGACATGGCCGCGCGGGACTTCTTCGACCACACCGACCCGGACGGGGCCACCCCGTGGGACCGGGCCGCGAAGGCGGGCGTCACCGACCTCGGCGGCGAGAACATAGCTCGCGGCCAGGCGGACGCGACGGCCGTGATGGCTGCCTGGATGAGCAGCCCCGGCCACCGCGCCAACATACTGAACTGCGACTTCAAGACGCTCGGCGTCGGCGTGCACCTCGGCCCGGACGGCCCGTGGTGGACGCAGGACTTCGGCTACTGAGACAACCGCAGGTCAGAAACCTAAGCGTCGCTCTGGGCCGTCTCCGGGCCGTCATCCGAACCTTCGGAGTTCCCGAAGACGCGATCCACGGCGGCCCGGGTACGGGGCATGCTGGACGGCATCAGGCGCGAGTACGTACGCAACGTGAAGCCGGGGTCGTGATGGCCCGGGTACTCGTTGAGCGCCTTGATGCTCTCCCCCGCGTCGAGCAGGACCGAGGCATAGGAGTGCCTCAGGGCATGCATGCCGTTGTCCCGCCCGGTCGCCACAGCCGCGGTGCGGAGAGCCGGCCGCCACAGCCGCGGTGCGGAGAGCCGGCCGCCACATGCGGTCATTGAAACGGTTCCGGTCCAGGGCAAGGCCCCGGGACCCGGTGAAGAACAGCGATGCCGTGACCGGCGGGCCGTCCAGCGTCTTCCAGGGCAGGTGATCGGGGTGGCAGGGAAGCACTCCAAGTGAGCAGCCAGCGCCGATGCAACGGAGCGAGGCAGTGGAACATCCCGCTCTGTGCCGCCCTTGGGCGGGGCGAACACAGGCCGATGCCGTTGGAGTAGCTTCACCCGGCGAACTACGTGCACCATCCCACCAGGGAAGTCCACGTCTTCCAGAGCCAGACCGAAGGCCTCGCCCTGTCGCACACCAAGCCCCGCCGTTCCGGCGGGGAGGGGGGCCTTCCGCCACGGCCTGCACGGTCCGGCGGAGTCCCGAGCCGTCGCGCACTTGGGAGAACAAGACTCGACAGCTCCCCCATGGGAAACCTCAGCTTCTCTGTGCTTCACAGCCTCCCGGGGCTACAGCCTCACCCCTCGGTCACCGGCCTACAGCGTCACGGCCCAGGGGCGGGGGGCTCTTGGCCTTCGACCATCCGGATGCGCTGGCCCAATGGCTTCCCGGCCGTCGCTACGCAGGATCACACCCCACCGGCCCGCACTGCGGGCCGGCGCGGGCTCGGGACTCGGGGGCCCGCGCCCACGCCTTCGGCAGGCGCCGGCCCCCGGCCCCGGCCCCGCGCCACTCTCGATGCCCCGGGACGATCCGCGTTTCACACTCCGGCCCGCCAAGGGCCGATGCACCGGACCGAGCCTGATTCCCCACCATGCCCCACACCACCAGACCCGACCTGAGGACAAGGCACCGCACCATGGTCAACAGCACCTGATCCGCGCGAACCCTCAGAGACGCTTTGATTCAAAAGCAGGTGCGCCACGGCTGAGGTCGGCCGGCCTCCACAGGCTGTGAACCGCGAGGGATGGGTGTTGTGCCCCCCTGCCTGAATGAGGCCATGGCCAAAGACGATGCCTCCGGCGGGGGATCGGCCGGCACCGGGATGGAGGGGGCACCGTTGCCGACTGCGGGCACATCGTGGCGAGCGTTGGGGGCTCCATCCCGTCCACCGTCGACCCAGGCAGAGCCGAGCAGACGCGGCCCATGGCGTCCAGGTCGTTCATACAGTGGCGCGCTCCACCTGGACGCCATGAACCACGCCTGCTCCACGGTGTGTGGGTCGACGGCGGACGGGATGGGAGCTGGGGCAGGTGGTGGGTTGAGGAGGAGGGGAAGACACCCGACGCCGTGCGCAGCTGTCCACAAGCTTGCTGGCGGGCCACTGCCTTTCATGACCGTGTCAGCTCTTGAGGGAGCCCTTGGCCCGCTCTTTCGCGCCCCGCATCATGCCCCGTGCTTCGAGTGCGGCGCCTTTCGCTTCGAGGGTTTCTTTGTGCGCCGCGTGGGCGGCCTTCCGCACGGTCTTTCCGACGACTTTCTCGGCCTTTGCCTTGGCTCTTTCTCCTGCACTCATCTCGGTACCTCCGCGGAATCTCACTGGCCGTGTGCCCTTGAGGCGGGGGGGCAAAACCACCCTGCGGGATGCGCCGATCGTGGACGGACGAGGTCCCGCGGTCTGGAGGATTACGGGGCCGGAACCGCGGCGGCCGGCCGCCATGGCCGGGGAGCGCCGAGCGCCTTCGCTGTGCCGCTACTCCCTATCTAGGCGACCGTCAAGCGCCCCACGGCGGCCTCTAGAAACCACTCCCACGCCGCAGGACAGCCGAGGTTCAGTGTCGAGAGCTCGCGGTGATCGACCTGATAGGGATGAGGCTGGCGAAGCCGGTGCGGTACAGCAGCGAAGTACAGCAACCACCGTAACCAGCCCCGACCGCCACCGGCCGTGAGCGACTGCCTGACGTCCCCAGCAGACCTCAGCGACCACCGTGCCCATAGTTCGCATCGAGGGGCACGTGGAAGCACGACCGTCGTGGCGGTGTCGGTCCTGCCGTGCACAATGCCGTCCATGAGTGAGCGCTACGAGGTCGTCTTTTCCTGCTACTTGCGCGACGACACCCCCGAATGCGTCATGGCCGCCCTGCGGTGGCACTTGGGCATGGACGCCGAGTTCCCCGAAGGTCTCGACGACCAAGACGGACAGCTGTACCCACTGCTCGTGCCCGACAACTACGCCAACCGCCGGGTGCCCGGTGGAGACGTCGTGTCCCTGCGTCGCGAGGTGCAAGAGTTCACGAGATCCGGGGAGCGGTATGAATGGGAACTTTTCGCACGCAACGACTGGGTCGACGACTCCATGCTTTACCTCCGGAGCCTGTTGGACCTGCTAGCCCCACACATCGCGCAACCCGGCTATGGGGGCCACTTCCGCCACATATTCGACACCGAAGTGACTGTCTTCGACTTCCACGATGGAGCGTACGAGCCCATCAAGATATGGGGTATCGACCCCCAGTGACAGGGCAGCAAGGGGTTCGCGCCCCCGCGTGCCCCATCGAACGGAAATCAGCGGAGAAACAGAGGCCGGCCGCTCCAGGACGAAGACCGGTCGTGCCACATCCGTGCCAGAACACGCGGAGTCCCACGGGGAATCAGGGTGCGCGACGGTACGCGATGGCGGACTCTGCCCAGGACAAGGAGCCCAAGGTCAGCTCGGGACCGCCCAACCTCGCCCCTAAAGCGGTGGTCGGCCAGCAAGGCTGGTGGCGGTACAGCAGCGAAGTACAGCAACCGCCCCCGTCCGGCGGCGACCTCGTATGGCCGTAGCGCAACCGGTATGCCCCTCACCGACCGATCCTCATAGGGCTACGGACCAAAAGGCTGCGGGCTGCACTGCCCAGCTGTCGACGACGGCACAATTCCCCAGGGGCTGCGGTCACGTAATTCCCCAGCCTCTGGCGTGGCGGCCTGCGCCTGGTCTTGAAGTGGTCTTGCCGAGTGGGTTCTCGGTGCTGAGCCTGGGGGGGGCTCAGCACCGGAGGAAGATCAGACGCGAGTGCCTGAGGTTTGTCGGATGCCGGAACTCTTCAAGTCCCCGGGCTTGAAGACAGCTGCGGCAATGCGGAGTTGGGGCGGTAGCGCCGACCACAGCTCGTCGAGGAGGTCATCGCTCGTCTCAGCGGTGGTGCGGATTTCCATGAAGGGGGCACCGGTGGCGATCTCCTGCCCGTCCGAGCGATAGGTCGTCATGAGCACTCCCTCGCCGGGAGCCAGGTCGCTGACGTGCAGGGTGAGCCGGTTCGTGGCGGTGCGGTCCGCGGTGCTGCGTCGCGCGGCACCGAACCAAGCCCTGCCGCCCCCGTGGTTGTCCGCGATCACGGTCAGGCGGGGAGTGAAGATCGGCGGGTCCGGTTCGTAGTCCAGCCCGTCCAGGGCCGGGAGCGGATCCTGCCCGGAGGCCAGTCGGTCGGCCACCGTGGAGACCTGCTCCCCGTTGCCGAAGACCAGCCAAGCACCGCTCTGACGGGCGGCGACGTAGTGCCGGAGGTGGTCGTGTTCGCACGCGTCGGACGGAGCGACGATCAGCTCGCCTGCGGGGGTGAGGTGCAGAGTACGGGCCTGAGAGGCGGGGCTGCGCCCGGTGAGGAAGTAGGCGGCGAGGGTGGTGCCATCGCCAGTTGTGCACCACAGCACGCCGCGGCCGGGGTAGGAATTGTCTGCCAGTGCGTCCTTCAGCAAGACCACGGTGATTGCGCCCCTTTGCATCATGGCTTCGCGTCGCGAAGTCGTCGGGGATATCCAAGCGGATCAAGGAGAGTCCGGCCCGCCCCACTGCGCGTTGGCCAGATCCCCACGTCTGGCGCGGGGATCGCCGCAGAGTCTGGACCGCTCCGAAGCTGCCGACATGCCCATGGGGAACCAGACCGGCTCACAGGACATAGCCAACTAAGGATCAAACCACCTGGAACAGGGGAAATGCGTGCGGGGTCGGGCATCCCCGACCCCGCACGCTGCGGTCACCGTCCCCATGGGGACCCGTGGCCGCGGGGGTGGGGAATTACGCCGACACGAAAGCGCGGTTCGCGGGGAATTACACGACCGTCGACACCGGCAACCGGGCCGCCCCGGGGCCGCCGGAGGGTGCTCAACGACGACCAACGCCGACAACCACCGACAGCCAAGTAGCAGGTCGCAGCGTTGGTCGATTGCAGATCCGCAGGTCACGCACCCGGCCCTGCACTTCTTCGACTACTGACGCAGTCCGCCGGGCCCCGGATCCGTCATGCGGTGACGCGGCCCCGCGTGAACACCTGAGCGGTCTGCGTCACCCGGCGTCCCAGGTGCTCCGCCGTGGCTATGTCGGCCTTGTGCACGCCCTCCGGACCCTCGTCCGTGTTGGTCTGGGCCGCCGCGCCCGCGAAGACGCCGAGGCGGTTGAGGTCGTGCTCGCTGCCCTCGCTGGTGTTCCAGCCGGGGTGCAGGCCGAGGTTGACCCAGTGCATGCCGTGCTGGCCGGCGAGGATCTGGAAGAACTGCAGGGTGTGCAGCTTGTCGCCGCTCTTGGAGCCGGAGTTGGTGAAGCCGGCCGCCAGCTTGTCCTTCCAGTCCTGCCCGAACCAGCGCTTGGAGGACGCCTCGGCGAAGACGTGGAAGGCTCCGGACGCGGTGCCCATGTAGGTGGGCGATCCGAAGACGATCGCGTCGGAGCGGTCGAGCGTCTCCCACTGCTCGTCCGTGATCTCGTCGACCTTGATCAGATGCACCTCGGCGCCGGCCTCGGCGGCACCGGCGCGCACGGCCTCGGCGAGCACGGCGGTGTGGCCGTAGCCGGAGTGGTAGGCGATGGACACAACGGGGGTAGTCACGATGATTGCTCCTTGAAGCAGGCGAAGAGCCCGAACGGGCAGCTCAAAAGCACTGACTTCAGGAAAGCACTAACTTCTAGATAGTGCAACCTGTCAGTGAGCGCTGCGCTGGCGTAGGCTGGTGTCATGAGCAGCACCCAGGACCTGAGCGAGACCCGGGACGAGGACGACCTCGCCTACAACGTGTTCGCCAAGGCGTGCCCGTCGCGCGGCACGCTGGAGCACGTCACGGGACGCTGGGGCGGACTGACGCTCGGCGCGCTGCACGAGGGCTCACTGCGCTTCAACGAGCTGCGCCGCCGGGTCGACGGGGTGAGCGAGAAGATGCTGTCCCAGACCCTGCATGCGCTGGAGCGCGACGGCCTGGTGCACCGCGAGGCCCAGCCGACCAACCCGCCCCGCGTGGACTACGAACTGACCCCGCTGGGTCGTGCGGTCGCCGAACGGCTGCTCGCCCTCATCCACTGCGTGGAGGGCGCCATGGACGACGTCCTCGCGTCCCGTGCGCGCTACGACGAGACGCGCGGCGCCCTCTGACACCTGGGGCAGAAGTAGCTGGACCGGTTCATCCACGGGCGGCGCCGCACGGGAGTGCCGCACCGTTTGCAGGGCAGGCCCTCTCGGCCGTAGGCGTCCAGGGACCGGTCGAAGTAGCCCGACTCGCCGTTGACGTTGACGTACAGGCTGTCGAAGCTGGTGCCGCCGACGGCGAGGGCCGCGTTCATGACGTCCCGGACGTGGCCCAGGAGTTCGGCCGTCCGCGGGCGGGTGAAGTTCGCCGTCGGACGCTCGTAGTGGACGCGGGCGCGCCACAGGGCCTCGTCCGCGTAGATGTTGCCGACCCCGCTGATCAGGGACTGGTCGAGCAGCGCTCGTTTGATGGTGCTGCGCTTGCGGCGCAGGGCCTGGTGGAAGGCCTCGTCGTCGAACAGCGGGTCGAGTGGGTCCCGGGCGATGTGCGCGATGACGTCGGGCAGGCCCTCGGGGGTGTTGTCGTGCAGGGACAGGCCGCCGAAGGTGCGCTGGTCGACGAAGCGCAGCTCGGTGCCCTGGCCGTCGGCGAACCGGACGCGGATGCGCAGGTGCTTCTCGTCCGGCGCCTCGTGCGGCTGTACCAGCAGCTGGCCGCTCATGCCGAGGTGGGCGAGGACGGACTGGTTGGTCTCCTCCAGCGGCAGCCACAGGTACTTGCCGCGCCGGCTGGCTGTGCCGATGTGGTGGCCCTTGAGGCGGTGCGCGAAGTCGTCGGCGCCCGCGATGTGCCGACGCACCGCACGCGGGTGCAGCACCTCGACGTCGGCGACGGTGCGATGGGCGACCCAGCGCTCCAGACCACGCCGGACGACCTCGACCTCGGGCAACTCGGGCACAGGGCTCCTCGGGCAGTAGTGCGGCCAACGGAAGCGTAACGCCGGCCTGGAGGTTGCGCAGGGCGTAGAGGTAGCGCTCCGCGTCAGGCATGGAGTCCCAGCGGGCGGCGTCGTCGGACCAGGAGTACGAGGCGAGGACGACACCGCCGCCCATGCTGTCCGCGATCGGGTGCGAGGGGTAGTACATGAACCGGTTGGGGTTGTCGGCGGCGGAGCCCCCGCCGAAGCAGTGGGTGGCGGGCCGGACGGCGGGGCCGCGCAGCGGCAGACCGTCGTCGATCCGCCGCATCTCCTCGGTGACGAGGCTGTCCTTGACGGCGGCGCCGAGCAGCCCGGCCTCCGGCTCGGGCAGCGTGGGCACGGACACGGTCTCGGTGTCCGCCTCGGGCCCCCGCCGGTAGTACTCGTACAGGCCGGGCGCGATGCCGTCCAGCATGTCGCGCCAGTCGTCCTCGGTGAACTCCCACCAGCGGTGGCTGAATTCGAGCAGCACCTTGGTGGCCTGGTCGTAGTGGGTCTCGATGATGGCGCGGCGCTTCTTGTACGACATCGAGGGGACGATCTCCACGAAGCGCAGCGCGGAGAAGGGGATGGTGACGACCGCCAGGTCCGCCGTCCACAGACGGGGCAGTTCCTTCGGGTCTTCCTCGTCGACGGTCTGTACGGCCACGCCCCACCCGTCGGGTCCGACCGCCCCGGTGCCGTCGGGGTCGGTGTCGCGGCTGGGGTCGTGGTACTCGAGGCGGATCATGCGCCGACCGAGCTGCACCTCGTCGCGCAGGCCCTGGTACAGGGCGTGCGGCAGGCGCCAGCTGCCGCCGGGGATCTCCCAGTAGCGGACGGCGGGGTTGATGTCGCTGCGGCTCAGGAAGCTGTGGAAGAAGGAGAGGTAGAGCCGCGAGGACAGGTTCTCCAGGGTTCCGAGGGCCTCGACGGCCTCGTCGCTGAGCCCGGCACGGTCGCGCAGGAAGGAGCCCATCGAGTAGCCGTCGAAGTCGCGGATCACCCGCGCCCAGCCCTCGACCCACTCGTCGAACGGCTTGTTGACTCGCTTGCCGTCGACGACGTCGGAGTAGTAGTCGCGCACGCTCTCCAGCGCCTCGTCCACCATCCGCGCGACGGGGGCGCGGACCTCGTCGTCGGTGAGGTGGAAGCCCTCGTTGATCCGCTCGGGACCGGCGGCGTAGTCGGCGCGCCGCACCTGGACGCGGTTGGCGCGGATCCAGGAGTTGCCGCGCTTGTCGGGTTCGGTGAAGTCCGGGCTGTCGTCGCCGTACGTCCACGTCCGGCCGGTGAAGGAGGTGTACGTCACCGGAGGGACGGGCACGTCGGGACCGCTGCCGGTGCGGGGATCGATGTCCACGTTGTAGAACTGGCGTCGGCCGAGCCCCAGTTTGTCGATCAGGGCGAGGACGAGCGGGTGGAAGTCGGGCAGCCGCATGGCCCCGGCCTCGGCGTACTGGGCCGGGTCGGCGAAAGGCTGGTGGTGCTTGGTGGTGCGGAAGGTCTTGATGCGTCCGCCCACACGGTTGGCGTTCGCCTCGAGGATGGTGACGTCGTGCCCGGCGTCCTTGAGCAGCCGGCCGACGACTAGGCCGGTGATGCCGGCGCCGATGACGAGGACCTTCTTGCGCGGGTGACGGGTGGTACCGAGGCGCCCCGTGTCTATCAGGGCGTGCAGATATTCGAGCTTGAGGTCTTTGCCGTCGGGTCCGACGAGGAGGAGTTCACGGGCGAGCCTGAGACAGGTCTGCCAGCGGGCACGGGTGGCGGAGTTGTCCCGTGGAGTGTCGGTCATAGCCTGCGATCGTAGATATGCCGAAACGGTTTCGCGGTTCACCCCGAAGACAAAGTCCTGAAACTACCGAGAGGCCTGGGTGGCGCGATTTCTACTTGCCTGAATTCTCGGCGATAAGGCGGAAGATCCCTGAGGGGCGACAGGGAAGTCGGATGCAACTGAAATAGCAATTCACTCGTGGAATGTGAAGCCCTTGAGACGAGGATGTGCCGATCCCACCCACAGATCCGACAGAAAAACCGTCACCCCACTCCCACAACTGACCGACCGATCAGCGACGTTGACATATGCATCCGGCCAACGTGCACCTGACCGCCGCCACGTCACCACCGGCGGGCAGCGTTCCCACCACCGGACGCACGCTCGTCGAACATGAATTCGTCCACATTGAAATCCGGCTGCACCATCGCCGTCGGCGGACCGGCGGTGCAAATCCCGCGGGACACCCGCTGCATGGCAGGCACACGGCACCGGCCCGCCGACCGGGAGGAGGCCGTTCGTTGGCGCCGGCCATCAATAGGAAACGAGGCGAAGGCCCATCCGGGCCACGCCACAGTTCCAAGGCCCGCATCGGTCAAGATCCGGACCATTCCCGGGCCAACCACTCCGACGAGGTGTCTTGGGCTGCTGAGAGGTTGTCTCAACTGGCCCGGACGTCCAGTGCGTTGCTGAGACCATGAGGGTGCCTGCCGGGTGGTGGAGTCCGGTCGGCCGTAAGCTCACGCGCAGTGGAGGGTGCATGGGTCGGGAAGCTCCCGTTCGATTAGGGCTTCGGGTCTCGGACGTCTCCGAAGCTGCTGCGTTGTATCGAGGACTCGGTTTCCAGCAGGTCGGTTCTGTGCCAGGTCCCGACGGCCACATGGTCATGGCGATCTTGCGCCGTGGAGACTTGCAGTTGCTCGTAGACGCTCTGACCGGGCTGCCGTTTCCCGACAGCGAGCGGGAACGGCAGACGAAGAAGGGGCCGCGCGGACTGGGTGTGGTGGTCGGTCTGGAAGTGGATGACATGGACGCTGTCGCCCGCTACTGCCGGTCAGCGGGCTGCCAGGTCACCATGGATCCGGTTGACGCTCCGTGGGGTGAGCGGTACTGCGAATGCGTCGACCCCTACGGGTACTGCTGGAAGTTCTTCCGTCTGCTGCCTGAGCAGAACAGCGACGGCCTGGATGCCGCCCACGACAGCTGGTTCGGTCCTGCCGACGAGAGGAACGTACCGGACTAGGTCCGCCGGCGATGGCGGCTGAAGACGCTGGCCGGCGCGACGAAGCCGAGGAGGAGCAACGGGGTGGTCAACGCCGGCGGCACCCACGAGCTGCGAGCCACGACGACCGAGCAGGACAGCACGTACACCGGAAGCGAGCGACCGGCCCGGCAGGCCGGGGCCGAGTCCGCATCCTCCTGCCCGACAAGACCGGAACCTCACCCGCGGCCGCCCTCGCGTCCTGGACGTGGTAGCCGCACCTGGGTGGCAGTCGGCGGAGGTGCTGAGGCTGGCCGCGTCAGCCGGACCAGTACTCGCCCCATGCCCTGGCCGAAGCGATCGTCGACACCGCGCGAACGGAAGCTGGACCTGTCGGTCCCGTCCGATGTTCATGGAGAAGCCCGGCCGGGGTGCTACGGGCACCGTGGACGGGCACCGCGTGACCGTCGGCCGCACCGACGTCCGGCGCCCACCCGTCCTGGGAGCGGGCGGCGGCCAGCCTGGACCAGCCGTGCTCGTTCGCGTGCTGAGCGGCCGCCATCTGCAGCTTCGTGCTGTCGCGCAGCACGATCTCCGTGAAACGGGCGGTGAAGCAGGTGGTCATCACCGGGCCCCGGAAACCCTGGCGGACGAGACGAGGGAGGTAGCCGCAGTGGTCCAGGTGTGCGTGAGTGATCACGACGGCCTCGATGTCCCCGCGTCGCAGGGCAGGCCACGCCAAGTTGCGTCAGCGCAGGCCAGCCAGGCCCTGGAAGAGGCCGCAGTCGACCAGGACACGCGCATGGCTGCTCTCGACCAGGAACTTGCTGCCGGTGCCCGTGCCCACAAATCTCGTCCTCGACTCTCGTGATGTGGATGTCCACAGCGGCGGCGACGGATGGGGGAGCCCCGGCCCGAGTGAGGTGTCGGCGGTCTCGACGGCGTACGCCACGAGGCGGCCGGGCAGCCGGTCCAGATCCCACCCCACCTCGACGGCTTCACCCAGTCCGTGCGGGCCCAGTGCCTCAGGCCGGGCAAGTAGGCAGGCCTCCAGCTCGAGGCGGTGGATCCGGCCCGGGTGACTCGGCGAGTGGGCGCCACTTCCAGGATCACGGTCGGCTCCGTGTCGTCCCACAGCCTGATCAGCCGCCCCGGATCAGGCTTGCATTCCGCGAGGACGGTTCCGGGCGGGAAGGGCCTCTCCAGCGCCCGCTCGCGCGGACGGGACAGCACCGCCCTGCCGACACCTTCGCCCTGCCGGGACGGATCACCGACGGGCGACGATCGCCATGCGTGCGGAGACGCTCACGGGGTCTCTCCCTCTGCGGCGGGTGTCTCCGGCCTGCGGGTCGGCGGATGCCGTGCCCCATGGGCCGAAGGGCCCAGGCCGGATCCGAGCGGCCCGTGGCGGCGGGGCACGGACGCGCTCACGCTGGAAACGGACAGCGTGAAGGGAGCCGGTGCGATGACCTCCGCCACCACCATGACCACGGCCTTGCCCGCCGTGCACCGCGAGCGGCTGATGCACCTGGCCCGCGAGGTCTCCTTCGCGGCCGGGACCCGCCTGTTCGAGGAAGGCCGGCGCGCCGACCGCTTCTGGATCGTGAGGACCGGGACCGTCACCCTCGACCTGCACGTGCCCGGCCGCCGTCCCGCCGTCATCGAGACGCTCGGGCACGACGAACTGGTCGGCTGGTCCTGGCACTTTCCCCCGTACCAGTGGCAGCTGGGCGCCGAGGCGACGAGCCCGGTGCGAGCCTGGGAGTTCGACGCCGACGCGGTCCGGACGATGTGCGCCGACGAGCCCGCCTTCGGCCGCGACATCGCGGTCTGGGTCGGGCGCGTGGTGGCCCAGCGGCTGCACGCCTCCCGCATCCGGCTGCTCGACCTCTACGCCCCCTACGGCAGCGGCGGACTGACATGACCACCCGGCTCCGCGAGGAAGACACCATGCACAGCAGCCCGCATCGAGTCAGCGACGTGATGACGCACGCCGTCGTCGCCGTCGGCCGCAAGGCTCTGTTCAAGGACGTCGTCGAGCGGATGGAGCAGTGGAAGGTCAGCGCCCTGCCCGTGCTGGAGGGCGACGGCCGGGTGATCGGCGTGGTGTCCGAGGCCGATCTCCTTGCCAAGGAGGAGTTCCGGGACAGCGATCCGGACCGCTTCACCCAGCTGCGCCGGCTGTCCGACCTGACCAAGGCCGGGGCGGTGAGCGCGCAAGAGCTGATGA
Source organism: Streptomyces sp. NPDC020362 (assembly GCF_040642095.1). NCBI lineage: Bacteria > Bacillati > Actinomycetota > Actinomycetes > Kitasatosporales > Streptomycetaceae > Streptomyces > Streptomyces sp. NPDC020362. Next base: position 72,318 of record NZ_JBFAET010000004.1, on the reverse strand, counting down.
GCGCCCCGGCCGTCACCGTCCGCGCCGACGCCACACTCGCCGAGGCAGCCCGCATCATGGCCCTGCGCAAGGTCAAGCGACTGCCCGTGGTGAACGCCGAGGGCCTGCTCGAAGGCGTCGTCAGCCGCGGCGACCTGCTCAAGGTGTTCCTGCGCCCGGACAACGACCTCGCCGACGAGATCCGCCGCGACGTGGTCGACCGCCTCTTCCCCGCTCCGGTCGAGCCCGTGCACATCTCGGTCACCGAGGGGGTCGCGACCCTGACCGGACGGGTGCCGGACTCCACCCGGATTCCTCTCGCCGTCCGCCTCGTCCGCGGCGTCGAGGGCGTGGTGGCCGTGGACTGCCGGCTCACCGCGGCCGACGGGTAGTTGCCCTCGTAGTGAGTACAACCGGCCCAAGGTGTGTCTCTTGGATCTTCGTAGCGTGGGACTCGGCCGCAGCCGGGCCGGGGCCGCGGCAGGATTGAGCCCGGGTCCAGCGGGTGAGTTCGTGCTGGGCCACCCCGCCGGGACCGGAATCCTGCCGCCGGTGCCGGAGCCACCCGAGCCGGTCCGCAACGGCACGTTCGTGGCCCGGCGGAAACTGCACACGCGCGCCGCCGCATCCCGGCTGGTGCCCCAACCTGCCGGCCGACCCGGCCCGCCACATCGAGGTGGGCACCGACGCGCTGCAGGGCCCTCCATGCGGTGAAGCCGCCTTCTTGCGATCCACGCCCGAAAGGCGCAGCCCGAGCAGCTTCCCCCCAGCTCCACGCTGCGGACCGCTCGTCCCGGCGTACGGACTTCGTCGATGAGTCATCGAGTCGCGGCCCTTTCCGACGCCGACCCGGCGGGGGCACACGCCGGATCCCTCAGGTCACCTCCGTCCCGCTCATCGTCACCCGGTGGGGAAGAGCCTTCAGCGCTTGTTCGGCCGATGGGATGAGGTCTACCCGTCCTGTCCCACCGGGGACGTCTCCCTGGCAGAAGCCGTGGGCGTGTGGCGCAGGAGAGACGAAGGAGACAGCAGGGATGGCCATTCCCTTCAAGGGCGTGATCCAGGAGGACATCCGGCATTCGGTGCCGGACGGGAGCCGTACAAACAGACGCAGGCCCCGGACGGCGCACCGAACGTGCTGTACCTGGTGTGGGACGACATCGGGTTCGGCACCTTCGACATCTTCGGCGGGCTGGTGGAGGCGCAGGCGATGCGACGGCTCGCCGAGATGGGAGTGAAGTTCACCAATTTCCACACCACGGCGCTGTGTTCGCCGACGCGTTCGTGCCTGCTGACCGGGCGGAACGCGACCAGCAACGGCATGGCCTGTGTCGCGGAGATGACCAGCGGCTTCCCCGGCTCCAACGGGTGGATCCCGTTCGAGAACGCGAGCCTGGCCGAGGTGCTCGTCGAGCGCGGCTGGAACACCTACGCCCTGGGCAAATGGCATCTCGTCCCCTCGGACGAGGCCAACCTGGCGTCCTCGAAACGGCACTGGCCGCTCGGCCGCGGATTCGATCTGTCCAGGTGCCGGCCATGCCCCGCATCACATCTTCAAGGACTGGGCCGACAAGTACGCGGGGAAGTTCGACGACGGCTACGAGGTCTACCGCCGGATGACGCTCCAGCGGCAGATCGAGCTGGGCATCCTGCCCGAGGGCACCGAACTGACCCCGATCAACCCGCACGGCGAGCCGGAGGCCACCGGGCCCTCCGGGCAGCCCTGGCCGGCCACGGACTTCGTCCGCCCGTGGGACTCGCTCGACGACGACGAGAAGCGCCTGTTCGCCCGGATGGCCGAGGTCTTCGCCGGTTTCGTCTCCTACACCGACGCGCAGATCGGCCGCCTGCTCGACTACCTGGAGGAGTCCGGGCAGCTGGAGAACACGATCATCGTCGCGGTGTCGGACAACGGCGCCAGCGCCGAGGGCGGCCCGAACGGCTCGATGAACGAGATGAACTTCTTCAACGGCGTCCCCGACGACATGGCGGAGAACATGCGCCACCTCGACGAGATGGGCAGCCCCAAGGCGTACAACCACTATGCGAGCGGCTGGGCGTGGGCGTTCAACGCGCCGTTCAAGTACTGGAAGCGGTGGGTGTCGTACGAGGGTGGCATCGCCGACCCGATGATCGTCGCCTGGCCCAAGGGCATCAAACAGAAGGGCGAGACCCGGCACCAGTACGTCCATGCCATCGATATCGTGCCGACCCTCTACGACATGCTCGGCATCACGCCCCCGGGTGTGGTCAAGGGCGTGGAGCAGAGCCCCATCGAGGGGGCCAGCTTCCGCAAGGTGATCGAGGACACGCAGGCTCCCGAGCCGCGGCAGACGCAGTTCTACACGATGCTCGGTACGCGAGGGATCTGGCACGACGGCTGGCACGCGGCGACCGCGCATCCGCCGGCGCCGTCCAACTGGAGTCACTTCGAGCAGGACGTCTGGGAGCTGTACAACCTGCGCGAGGACCGCTCCGAGAACCGGGACCTGGCCGCGCAGCAGCCCGAGAAGCTGGAGGAGCTGAAGCGGCTGTGGTCGGCGGAGGCCGAGAAGTACCACGGGCTGCCGCTGGACGACCGCAGCCCCATGGAGATCCTGAACACGCCCCGGCCGCAACTCTCCAAACCCCGCGACCGGTACGTCTACTACCCGGGCTGCGCCGACGTCCCCGAGGTGGTGGCCGTCAACATCCGTGGCCGGTCGTACACCATCGCCGCCGAGGTACGGCTGGACACGCCCGAGGCCCGCGGGGTGCTCTTCTCCCACGGCGGACGCTTCGGGGGCCACAGCCTGTACCTGATGGACGGGCACGTGCACTACGTCTACAACTGGCTGGGCCGCATGGAGCAGAAGGTCAGCTCCCCGGATCCGGTGAGCGCCGGTGACCACATCTTCTCGGTGGTCTTCCAGGCCGGTGAGCGCGACCCGCAAGGCAGTACGCACGGCACGCTCGCCCTGTACGTGGACGACCGTCAGGTCGCCCGGTCCGACATCGAGACCCAGCCCGGCAACTTCTCCCTGGTCGGAGAGGGTCTCGCGGTCGGCCGCGACGCCAGCCAGCCGGTCTCCGGCGACTACGACCCGCCGTTCGCGTTCCTCGGCGGCACGATCCGGCACGTCCTGGTCGACGTCAGCGGAGAGCCCTTCGAGGACGCGGAGAAGGAGCTGATCGGCATGTTCCACCGCGACTGACAGCAGCCCCCGGGCGTCGGGGCCCTCAGCGAGCGTCGAGGGTCCCGGCGTCCGCGGCGCAACGAAAGCCCTGGTGGCCGGTGCTGCTGTCCGGGGTGCTGGAGCTGCGGGCGGCCACCCGGTAGCGGCGGCAGTAGGAGGCGTGGCAGAGGTACGAGCCGCCCCTGATCACCCGGGACGAACCGAACGCCGGCCCGGCCGGGTTCTCGCGAGCGCTGTGCGTGTAGTAGTCCGGCGCATACCAGTCGGCGCACCACTCCCAGACGTTGCCGCACGCGTTGTACAGGCCGTGGCCCCCGGGCGGGTACGCGGTCACCGGAGCAGTGCCGTACCAGCCGTCCGGGCGGGTGTGGTGCTCGGGGAAACGGCCCTGCCACACGTTCATCCGCCGCTCCCCGCCCGGCTCCAGCTCGTCCCCCCAGGGAAACGCGGCCTGCTCCAGCCCACCGCGCGCGGCGTACTCCCACTCCGCCTCGGTCGGCAGCCGCTTGCCCGCCCAGGCGGCGAACGCGCAGGCATCGTTCCAGGACACGTGCACCACCGGATGATCGGCGCGGTCGGCGAGGTCGGAGTCCGGCCCCTCGGGGTGACTCCAGCAGGCGCCATACACCGGACGCCACCAGGGCGCCCCGGCCACGGCCCGGGTGTCGGGGAAGCCGAGCGGCAGCAGCCCGGCGAAGACGAACGACCAGCCGTACCGCTCGGCCTCCGTGACGTATCCGGTGGCGGCCGTGAAGGCGCCGAAGTTCGCGTTGGAGACGGCGCACCGGTCGATGCAGTACGGGCCCAGGGTCACCTCATGGACCGGGCCCTCGCCATCCCCGGGAACCGCCCACCTGTCCCGGGTCCCCATCAGGAAGGTGGCCGCCTCCAGACGCACCATGCCCGCCCGGTCCAGGCCGACGGCTGCCGGAACGGACGCCGACTCGACCTGCACCACGGCGGCGGGCCCCTCCCGCGAAGGGCCGCAGCAGACGGAACGCACCTCACTGTCGGACGTCATCCGGCCTCCACAGGGAATCAACCGCTTCGATTCTGGGGCAGCGACGCAGGGGTGCGCGTGACGACACGGCGGCCGTCAGCGCGTCCGCAGTGCGGCGTAAGCCTCCCGTACGGTGGAAAACGCGCGCAGCCGACGAGTGGCACCGTCCTCGTACGGGTTGGTGCGCAGGGTGGCCAGAACCGTGTCCCGAGGGCGCGCGAGGACCAGCTCGCAGTCGTGCTCGCGCAGGTCAACGGTGAGCCGGGCCAGGACCTCCGCCGCGGTGGCATCCACGTGGAACACCGCTTCGGCATCCAGCACCACATACCGCGAACAGGACGACCGGGCCGCTGCCAGGGCCAGGATCCGCCGATGGACGCGGCCCACGTTGGCGAAGAACAGGGGCGCGTCCACCCGGTAGATCAGCACCTCGGCGTCGGTGACCTCGTCCGGAGCCGCTTCACGCGGCTTCCCGTCATCGCCGACCGTGAGCACCGAGTCGTGCGGCCAGGCCACCCGGCGCAGCAGTTGCAGCAGCGCGAGGACGACGGCCACCAGCAGCCCGTGCAGCACGCCGAGGCCCAGGACGGCCACCATGACAGCAAGCGCGAGCAGGGCCTCCGCACGCCAGCCCCGCCACAGTTCCTCGAACCCGACGACGTCGATGAGACGCCACGCCGACACTATGACGACCGCGGCCAGCGCCGCCTTCGGCAGCAGGGCGATGACCGGACCTGTGGTCAGCAGGGCGACCATCACGAAGCCGGCGCACACGAGCTGGTACAGCTGGGAGTGCGCCCCCGAGCTCCGGGCGGTGAGGGTGCGCTGGGCACTGGCCATCGGCGCGAAGCCTCCGAGGAAGCCGGAGGCCGCACTGGCCGCCCCGATGGCGACCGACTCCCGGACCAGGGAGACCCGCCCTTCCGACGGCCCCGTTCTGCGCAGCACGGCCACACCCTCGATGGACGCGACCATGGCGATCCCGGCCGCGGTGGGAAGCAGCTCCCAGGCATCCCCGGCGCTCACGTCCGGCCAGACCGGGGTGGGCAGACCACCCGAGACTCCGCCGATCAACGGCACGCCGTGACCGGCCAGGTCCGCCACGGCCGACACGACGATGGCAGCCGCGCACACCAGCGGCGTCGGGGCGGCCCGCAGCACGGGCGCGGCCTGCAGTGCCTTCTTCAGGACGATGATCGCGACCAGCGAAACCACCCCCACCACGGCGGTCACCACCTGCACGGTGTCCAGATGCGTGAGCACCTGCCACAGCTTCACCATGGAACGGTTGCTGGAGACGTGGACACCCAGCAGCGTGGGCACCTGACCGGCCATGATCTGCACGGCCGTACCCGCCAGGTACCCGAGCACCACCGGACCCGACATGAAGGTGGCGAGCCCCCGCAGCCGCCCCGGGAGCAGCAGCAGAACACCGGTGAGCAGCGCCAGGCACGCGGTCAGCGCCACCGCCCGGTGCACGTCCGCTCCAGCACGGCCGCTCACCGCCGCGTAGGTCATGATCGCAGTGGTCGAGGAGGGGCCGACCGCCACCAGTCGGGTGGAGGTGAGCAGGGCGAACACGACGGTCGCCGCCACCGTCGTGTACAGACCGACGACGGGATGCAGCCCGGTCACCTGCCCGTACCCGAGGGCCTGCGGCACCAGGGTCACCGCGACCGCGAACCCGGCCACGACGTCCCCGCACACCCGGCGCGCCGAGTAGTGCCGCAGCAGCCCGAGCAGCGGAACCACGTCCGTCACCGACACCCGACGCGCCGTCATCGGACAAGTCTCGGCAGCTCAGGTGCGTTGCCCGCGGCACGACACCGTGTCTCGGGGCAAGGTTCGTCATTGCAGCCCAGCCCGCCTCGGTTCGGCCGACGTTCTCATCAGACACGGTTGAAGGGCCGGCCATGAGCGCAGTGAGGAGGGGCATTGTTGCCGCTCACATCGAAATCGGAGCAGGTGAGAAACAGATAGTTGAACTTGTCGAGCAGAAAGGCCAGGACCCCGATGACGACCGTGACAGCGAGAGCTCCCAGACGCTGGAACACAGGGAGTGCGGAGTAGTCAGGCACGAGGATCTTCGAGAGCAGCCATGCCGGCAGTGGCGCGCCCACCAGGGTGAGCGCTGCTTCGGCGTAATGAAGGTAGGGAAAGCCGTGGCTCCTCGGTGCCAGGGTGGCCAGGAGGATCCAGACGGACGGCAGCACCAGGGCAGCCCAGCCGCCAAGAGGCACGGATCCCCTGCGGTGCAGGACCGCCCCCGAAAGGAGAACCGCCGTGGCCACCGCCCAAAGGGCCAGCACGTTGTCGAAGAACACGGCGTTGTACGCGCCCAACGTGAAAGCGGGCCACCAGATGACGAGCGTTCCTCCCACGGCCGCAGTCGCCATGGCCCGCACGATGGAGTCGATCTCCGGCATACTCCGCTGCCGCCCCGAGCCCGGAGCGCCGGGTGCTTTTCCAACCATGCACTCTGATATATCCCGAAGGCGCCGGAAAGTGGTGTCCGCTCCCTATCGCGATCACGCAGACCACGCTTTCAGTGGTGCGCATCAGTAGCCGCCGCGCCCCGCCACCACCGCGGTCGCATCCACCATGGTCGTACCCGCCATGGTCGTACCCGCCATGGTCACGTGGCCGCCGAAGTTGGTCTCAGGCGTGCCGCGCGGAGTGAGGGGGGCACGGGGTGGGGCTCCTCCAGGGCGTTGCGTACCGGGTACGTGGCCTGACCACCACGTCCGCCCGATCCCAGACCCACACGTCGACACGGCGTTGGCCGCATGCCGCCGCCGCGCAGACGCCGACCGCAAGCAGCCCGAGCAGTCGGAGCAGCCCACGCATGATCAACGCGGTTCCCTCCCCCAGCCCGACGGCCAGCGTCGCATCGCGGCATTCTCGCAAGGAGAGGTGGGCGGGACGGCGAAAACGCAAGCCCCGTTGGCCAAGCGGTTCGGCCAACACAGGGCCTCGTCGGAGTACTTCGGAGGATGTCCCCCGCCAAGTCACATCCAGGGCACAGGAACCCGGGAAACGACGTTGACCCGCGAGAACGTACGGAGAGGAGCTGTCCCGATTCAACGCACATTTCCTTGCGCAACCCCAGGTCAATGCCCTACCGCTTCCAATCATTGAACGACTGGCGGCACTTCAGCCACAGGCTGCACGAGGCGGGGAATCGGCAGGCAACGCACCTCACACGGTTCGACCATGTTTTGGGCAACGTGCACCGATATCGCGTACCGATACCGGCCGACGGGTCACACTGAGCAATGGAGGGGACACGTGCGGCGGCCATCCGCCGACGCACCATCCCGAAGTGCCGCGCCGCTCCGGGGAAGGCGGCGAGTGGATCAGCAGGGGGATGCATGACGCAGTCGCTTCCGGGGCAACGCCTTGCCCGTGAGCAGACGTGCACCGGGCGCTCAGGGCTGCCGGTCGTCGTGGTCGGAGCCGGTCCGTACGGGCTGTCCGTGGCCGCGCATCTGCGGGCCGCAGGGGCCCCGGTGCGGATCTTCGGTGATGTGATGGGCAGTTGGCGACACGCCATGGCCACCGGGATGTTCCTGAAGTCGACGCCTGCCGCCACCGACCTGTCCGCGCCCGAGCCGGGCGGACGGCTGGCCGATTTCCGCAGGCTGCACGGTGAGTCGGAACTGACCGAGCTGACGCCGATCCCCTGCGACGTGTTCGTGCGCTACGGACAGTGGTTCCAGAGGCAGTACGTCGGCGAAGTGGACCCCACCCGGGTAGCGACGATAGACCCGGAGGTGGCCGACACCTGTTTTGCCGTACGGCTGGAGGACGGGCGGGAACTCACAGCCGCCGCGATCGTGGTGGCCACCGGCCTGAACGGACTGGCCCACATTCCTGAGACGTTGCGACCTCTGGCACCCGAAGGCCCCGGGCCCGGGGCCCTGGTGTCGCACACCAGCCACCACACCGACCTGTCGCGTTACGCCGGGCAGCGGGTCGCCGTGGTCGGTGGCGGGCAGTCCGCTCTGGAGAGTGCCGCGCTGCTGCACGAGGCCGGTGCCGAGGTGCAGGTGCTGGTCCGGGAACGCCGCGTGCTGTGGGGAATGACGCCCGACCTGACCCGCCCCTGGACGCAGCGCCTCGCCAAGCCGGCCTCACCTCTGGGCACGGGATGGGCCCTGGCCACCGTGTGCAAAGCCCCGGGCGGAGTGCGGCGGCTGCCCGCCTCGGCCCGGCTGCTACTGTTCCGGCGCGCGCTGGGCCCCTCGGGCGGCTGGTGGCTACGGGACCGTGTCGAGGGCATCGTGCCGGTGCGCACCTCATGCCGGGTCGTGCACGCCGAAGCGACGCCCGCGGCCACGGTGCGCCTACAGGTCGTCGGCCCCAGCGGCGCGCCGCCGGAGGCCCTGACCGTCGACCATGTGCTCGCGGCCACCGGCTACCGACTCGATCTGACGACCCTGCCGTTCCTGTCGCCCACGGTGCGCCGGGCGCTGGTGTGCGTCCCGGGTTCGAAAGCGCCCAAGCTGACCGCGGCCTTCGAATCGTCCGTCCCGGGCTTGTACTTCACGGGATCGCTGGCTGCCCCGATGTTCGGGCCCATGCTGCGGTTCGTCGCCGGGACCGAGTACGCCGCCACCCGTATCACCCGTGACGCGTTCCGCTGGAGCCCCGTCGGCCGTTGACCACATCCGCTCGCCGAGGGACGCCGGGTGGACGTCCGGCGCCGTGACGGCCGAGGAACTCGCCCATCGCGGCCACGCCATCAGCCCTGGCAGCCTGTATCCACGAGCCCTGTGTTGGCAACGGCGTAGTGGGCGAGGACCCCGAACGACGAGAACCCGATCGCGCCACGCACATCGGCGGTGGCGGCCGGCACCGCCACCACCGCCCCCACGAGCAGCTCGGCTCGGTGCGGGACGCCATAGCGCGGGTGAACAGCGGATCACCTGCCAGCCCGGTCGGCCCCAGCACCGCCAGCACCGCCACGGCGACCGCCGTGTACACACGGAGAGTGATCCCGAGCGCTCCGGGCAGTGTCGGGCTCATGGCCGGTGTGGTGGTGACACTTGCTCAGGAGTCCGTCGGCGGAATGAGGTTGTCGAGTGCCTCGGCGCAGTCCTGGGCGGCCTGGGCCGAGCGCGGCAGCATGAGGTTCTCGTAGGCGCGGACGGCATCGTCCATGCTGGATTCGGTGATGAGGGCGTGGGCGAGGTCGGTGCCGTCGAGCATGGCGAGGTTGGCACCGAGCCCGACGGGAGGCATCAGGTGCGCGGCGTCGCCCAGCAGGGTGATACCAGGGACGTGTTCCCAGGTGTGCGGGGCGGGCAGCACGAACACGGGCCGGTTGACGAACCCGCCGTCGTGGTGCCGCAGGAGGTGGCGCAGGTTCTCGTCCCAGCCGTCGAACATCTTCAGCAGATGTGCCCGCACGGCCGTCGTGTCGTCGGGTTCCACGTCGGCGGCCACCTGCCAGTCATCTTGGGCGCGGAAGGCGACGTAGACGCGGATGTGGCCGTTGCTGTTGCGTTGGGCGAGCAGGGCCTTGCCGTCGGCCGTCGCCAGGAGGGTGCCGTTGCCGACCATGCGTGCGAGGGCGGGATGGCGGGTGTCGCAGTCGTCGAAACCGGTCTCGATGAAGGTGACACCGGTGTAGCCGGGTGTGGCGTCCGACAGGGCTGGGCGGATGCGCGACCAGGCGCCGTCGGCGCCGACCACCAGGTCGGCGTCCTCGGTGGTGCCATCGTCGAGGAACAGGCGCCAGGAGCCGTCCTCGAGCGGGGTGGCCCCGGTGACGGTGCAGCCCCACCGGACGGTGCCCTCGGCGAGGGATTCCAGGAACAGGCTGCGCAGCTGGCCGCGGTCGATCTCCGGGCTGTCGTCGTGGCCGGGCCCCTGGACGGGCAGGGCGGTGGCGGTGACGGGGTCGACCACACGCCACTCCTGGCCTTCGGGGCGGGACACGGCGCGGAACCGGTCGAGCAGGCCAGCCGCGCGCAGAGCGATCTGACCGGTGTCCGCATGTATGTCGAGGCTTCCGCCCTGGGGGCGGGCGCCGGTGGCAGTCTCACATTCGAAGACGGTGACGGAGCGGCCGTGGAGCTGCAGGACGCGCGCTAAGGCAAGGCCGCCGAGACCGGCGCCGACGACCGCGATGCGGCGGCCGTGAGCGGAGTTCATGGGAGTGTCCCCTCGAAAGGTGGGTGAGTTGCCAGGAGGTCCGGCGGATGACCAAGAAAGCACAGCCGCCAGGAAAGTGCCTCTGAAATACGGTGTGCCGGTACCGAACGGACCAGGCGCCGCGAGCGCGAGAAGGCTCAAACCTGCCAGTCGCCGGCCGGACGCATCCCAGCGTTTTCTCGACCGCGGCGAAACGCTCGGCCCGCCAACTCCGGCGCTCACCCGCCAGGTGAAGCGCTCGGTCACAGTTGCGCCGAAGCCAGATAGTTGTCACTGTCCGGCGCCGCTGACCCGCGCCTTGGGCCAGGTCAGTGAACTCCACCCCGAGGCCATGGGCGCGGGTGTCGTCGGCACGGAAATACATCTGCGCGAGGCACTCGGCCGCGATGCGCTGCAGATGCTGCTCGGTGGCACCCTGCTCGCAGGCGGCGAACAGCCGATCGGCGTAGACGGACGGGAGGGCCTGGGTGACGTCGCGGATACGGGCGTCGCCAGTGGTGCCTGGCGCGGCGGTGAACCCGAAACGGGCGCGGGTGGAGACGACCAGGCCGTCCGTGGATGCCGCCTTCTTCTGTCAGCCCCCGCTGCGGAGGACCCCGGCTTTGCCGGGCGCGGCTGCGACGTACGTGTCCGGAGTGCCGATCCGGTCAGCCGAAGCCGGCCGGAGACGGGCAGCTACCCCCGGCGTTGTTGCAGGCCCGCGGATCGCCGTGCGATGACCTGCTCTTCAGTGGGTGGCGGTGAGGGTGTCGTCGAGCCAGTCGTAGATCCGGGCCAGGGACAGGCGCATGGCGCCGGGGTGGCAGTGGGCTCCGGCGCCTTCCTCGGCGGTGAACACCATCAGGGTCTTGGGGCACGTCAGGTGGTCGTAGAGCTGCTCGGGCTGGCCCTTGAAGAACTCGTCCTCGGCGGCGTCGCAGACGAGCGTGGGGCACTGGATCCGCTCCGCGATGCCGCCCTGGAGGGTGTAGTCGAGGTAGGAGGCGCTGAAGGCCCGGGGGGTGTCCACGCCCATCACGTACATGCCGTGGTTCATCGCCCACCGCGCGGTCGCGTCCTCGGCCATGATCTGCTCGAAGCGTGCGTCGAGCTCGGGAGCGGATTGCGCGCGCAGGAGCCGTTCGGCTTCCTTGCGGTCGCCGGGGATGTTCCGGGTGGATATCTGGCCGAGGTCGTAGACGCCGTCGACGGTCACCAGCGCGGCGAGGCGGTGTTCGAAGGCGGCCGCCCTGGGGGCGAGTACGCCGCCCATGCTGGAGCCGAGCAGTGCGATGCGGCTGTTGTCGACCTCGGGCAGGGTTTCGGCGAAGTCGACCACGGGAGTGATGACGTTCTCCCAGTCGGGGCGGAAGACCAGGCCCTCGCGGTGCCGCGGGCCGGGCTGTCCGGGGCCGTCGAAGGTCAGCACGGTGTAGCCGCGTTCGACGGCCGCCAGCGCGCCGCTGAAGTGGAGTTCCTCGGCGGTGCCGTCGAAACCGCTGTGCATGATCAGCGTCGGCCGGGGCTCCCCTGTGGTGTCGGCCCGGTAGAGGTAGCCGGGCAGCGCGGTGTCCTCGTAGGGGATGCGGACTGGTTCGATGCGGGGGGTGTAGAGCGCGGCCGCGGCCTGGAAGCAGGCCACGCTGCGGTCGTAGGCATGGTCGTGGCGAGGGTCGCACGGGTGGCCGTGCAGGAAGAACTCCGCCGAACGGTAGTAGTTCGAGGCGCGCAGGAAACCGTCCCGGGCACTGACCGGGTGGCCGGCGTCCAGGGCCCTCTGGGCCTCGGCGGCCACCCGGTCCGCAGTGGCCAGCCACTCCTGGTGCCAACTGTCGTAGTCACCTTCGACGATGCGCCCGCTCGTGGAGACCACCTCGCCGAAGTCCGCGCCGCCGTAGGCGATGTGACTCATCGACCGCAGGGTCTCGTACCAGAACTGGGGGTTGTCGGGAAACAACAGGTTCTTCATCGTGGATTTTTCCGTTCGTGCGTGGGGAGTTCCGCTGCTGGGGTCGGACGCCGTTGCGCGTCGCTGCGGCTGGGGTGGGTGGTCAGCGGGCGCTGCCGATGTTGCGGTCCGCGTCGGATCCCTTGAGCATCAGGGTGGTCTCCTCGATGCGGCTGAAGCGGCCGTCCCGGGCGAGGTCGGCGAACACGTAGACCTCCATGGCCACGGTCGTGCCGTCCGTCTTGGTGATGTGGCAAGTGTGCCGGTCGGCGTACTTGTCGCCGTCGTACAGTTCCTCGTGAACCTCGACCTTGCCGTCGGCGACGACGCCGCGCAGGTGGGCGATGTGGTCGAGGAACTCGGCGCGGTCGGCCCACTCACCGTCCGTGCGCTGGCGGTACTGCGGGGTGAAGTGGCGGTCGGCGGCTTCCTGCAGGGTGATGCCGCGGTTGAAGAGCAGGTCGTTGAGGGCGGCTTCGATACCGGTGCGGGTCATGGGACGTTCCTTTCGGGTATGTGCGAGACAGAGGAGATGCGTGCGTCGCGCACGCTTCTTCTTTACCGTAGCACTAATGCGTGCGCTGCGCACGCTTTGAGTCGAGGGGATGCTCAGCCGCGTTGTCCGGCAGCCGGCACGGGCAGATGCGGTCGGCACGGGCAGGTGCAGCCGGCCGTCAGGGGCGGCGACCGGCAACCGGGGCCCCGTCGGAGACGAACCGGGCGTCGCGAGGGACCGGTCGAACGCATGCGGGGCAGATCGGACGGCCGGGCCACAGGGCCGTCGCAACGAATCAGTTCACTCGTTCACGGCCAGAACGGGCCGCCTGCGCAACGGCAGTCATCGCCACGGCGGTGACGTGCACCCTCACTGGGGCGCACCAGCACCGACGGGGCAACGAGCGCCGGCGCGGGCCGCGCGCCGGAGGTCTGACGTCAGCGGGCGCCGGTGATCGGCTGACGGTCGACGCACAGGGAGTCAGGTTGCGCATTCTTGGCCCGCCCTCCCTTGATGTCCACACGCGCGCCGGGCTTGATGATGTCGTACACCTCCTTCCCGTCCTTGGGTGCGAGGCCGACGGCGCCGAAGACGGCGTCCGTGCCGAGGGCGGTGAGGTCGGCGGGATCCAGCCCGAACATCAGGAGCCGCTGATGGTGACTGCGGTCGGTGAAGATGACCGCCCACCGCCTGATGCCCGAATGGCTGATGAGCTTGCTGGGGCGCAGTTGCACAGTGGGGTACTTGGCGGTGACCGTGACCGCCGTCTCGCCGATCGGGCAGAAGCTCGCCGGCGCGGCAATGCGGAACCTCTTGCCCCCGATGGTCAGTGTGTGGGCGTCCAGATCGACCTTCACCCGCTGAACGGGCGCCGGGGACGGGGCGGGTGCGGGGGTGTGGGACACGGACGCCGCTGGGGGTACGTCCGTCTTGGCGGGGGAATCGAGGACGCCGGAGGTGACGGTGATCAGGGCCGCCGCCGCCAGTGCGGTGGTGCAGAGCGCAGCGCGTCGGCCGCGGCGGCGGCGTACCGCACGGTTCCTGACCTGTGCGCCTGTGGTCGGGACGGTGCTGTGTGCGGCCAGATCGTGGAGCCGGGCGGAGAGCTCCGTCTCGGTCAGGGGCTGCGGGGGCTGCTGGTCAGGCACAGGCTTCCTCCGTCGGATGCGGTTCCTCGCTCACCAGGTGAGCGGTGAGTGCCGTACGGCCGCGTGACAGACGCGCCTTTATGGTGCCGGCCGCGGCGCCGGTCTCGGCGGCTATCTGCTCCACGCTCAGATCGCACAGGTGATGCAGCACGATCGCGGTCCGCTGGGCCTCGGGCAGACGCCTCAGGGCGGCGACCAACGCCACGTGATCGGGGCTCGGTTCGGCCACCGGCCGCGGCGGGGACGCGCCGCGGACCAGCTCCCACCAGTGGCGCGCCCGCCGCCAGCGGCTCACCGCCAGGCGGTGCGCCACCGTGCGGAGCCACGCCTCGGGATCCCGGTCGCCGGTCAGGACGGACGAACGCCGGTCCCAGGCACGTACGAACGCCTCCTGCACCACGTCCTGGGCTTCGGCGTAGTCGCCCGTCAGGGCGTGGAGCTGGCCGACCAGACGCGGGTAGGCAGCCGTGTAGAAGAGGTCGAACTCGTCCTCGGTCACCTTGTCGTGCTCTCTCTCACAGCGCGGGGCGCGTGGTGTACGGCGGTGCGGTGGGGGTCCTGCCGTGGTTGCGGCGAGGGGTTATGCGGTCGTGGTCTGCCCGGCGGCGCTGTTCGCGAGCCACTGCTTCCAGGTCAGGTTCCAGTCGCCGTAGCCGTTGCCGGGGGCGACGGTGTCCTTGTTCGCTCCGGTGACCGTGATGACGTCGCCGACCTGTACCTGGTCGTAGAAGCCCTTGGCGGTGGTGGTGGCCAGGCCGACACAGCCGTGGGTGACGTTACTGTGCCCGGCCGCCGTGTCCGCGTGCGGGTTCTGATGCACGTAGGTCCCGGACGCCGTCAGGTGCACGGCCCAGTAGTAGTAGTCGTGGTAGGTGTCGTTCGGGCCCATGCCCACGGTGCGGGAGTCCATGAACACCCTGGACTGCTTGTCCATCACCACCATCGTCCCGTTCCAGGTGTCCAGTCCCGGCTTCCCCGCGGTGACCGGGATGCGATGCTGCTTGCCGCCGGTGTCGACGGTCATCATGTGCGTCTTCGTGTCGACCGTGGCGACCAGTGACCGGCCGATGGTGAAGTGGCTTGTGCCGTGCGAGCCGCGGCGCAGGGTGATCCTGGTGCCGGGCTGCCAGTAGGTGGTACTGGGGCGGAAGTCGACGCGCTCCCCGCCCGGAACGGTGTGGTCCTGCACCCAGCTCCACGCGCCCCTCGTGCCGGACGAGGTCTGCACGCGCAGCCAGCTCTCCACGGCCTCGCGCTCGGCGGCGGGGACCCGCTGGGGGAAGGTGACGGATATCGGCATGCCCACACCGACCGTCTGCCCGTCCCCGATGTTCACAATTGCCTGCGCGAGCACGGCAGGCTCCGGCATGGACGGAACCGAGTGCTCGTCGGACGGCTTGCCTGTGCCGTCGCTGTTCTCGCCCGTCGCCTTGATGGGCGCTGCCGCGGCGGATGCCCGGGCATCCGGTGCGGGGGTGGACTCCCGGACACCGGAACCCGCGTCCGTCGAGCAGCCGACGGCCGAGAGCAGAGCGATGCAGGCAGTGACAACGGCGCCGATACGGCCTGCGGTCCGACCGACCGAACGGTCCACGTACATGAAATCCCCCGGGTGATGTGCGGTTATCGCCTCCTACACGCACGGGCCCGGCACCGGGTTGCATGGGATCGGAACTTTTCCGGGAGAGGGGAGGAAGGTCGGATCGTCGCGGTCTGCGGTACCCGGCGTCGGGTCGGCAGTCGGACAAGGGCGGGCGCCGAGGAGTCGGGGCATTGATGAGTTCGGGATGGGCGCGGGAGGGCCTTGCGGGTCTCTCCGTCGCCAAGGCCGTCCGTCACTGTCACCCGCGGCTCTTGGACGTCATCGGCGCCGGGCCCGACAACGCCGGTGCCCTGCTGATCGCCGCCGGCGCCAACCCGGACCGGCCGGCCGACGAGGCGTCGTTCGCCGCCGACCTGCCTACGACGGGATGCCCGCACACGTCTCCACCTCGAACGACGCACGAAACAGGGCGTGTCGGAACGCGAGGCCATCCACTGTCGCAAACGCTACGTCGCCCGCAAGATCCACCGTGAGATCCAGCCGGCATCGGCTCTTGCTGCCTCCTCCGCCGCTGCTTGACGCAACAGAGGGGCATCCTCAACGCGCACCTCACCGCAGGCATGCGCCGCTACATCGCCGAACGCGACTGGCAAGACGTCGTCGACGGCTGCCTGGCCGGTACCGGCCTCGCCCCCTCCACCATGACGACATCACGCATTCAAGGTCAGTAAGCATCCCGGCCCGACTCGGGAAGCGCACGGCCCACAACCTGACGCAACATGACTCAAACCAATTCGGGTTGTGGCTCCCCTTGCCGCGCAGGTTCGGCCGTCGGCTCCCACAGTTCGGTGGTCCGTACGTAGCCGTGGACCACTGAGGCCATCGCCAGAATGAGAAGTGGTCCGAACACCCACGGATGTGTGGCCATCTCCATCGGCAGATAGCGATAGCACACCAGGAGCGCAGCGAAGACCGTTGCGCCGTATGCGACCAGCCGGGTTCCTGACCGGTCCCAGCCGCGTTCGAGCGAGCGCAGTGCGGCCTCGATCGTGAGCGCGAAGACCACGCCGGCCACGAGATCCGTGCCGTAGTGGTAGCCGAAGCCCAGCGTTGCACTGAGCGTGGCAATCAGCCAGAACGCGCCTGCGCATCGCAGAATGCGTGGGCCCTTGCGGGAATGAATGAAGATCGCGGTGGCCCACGCCGTGTGCAGGCTGGGCATGCAGTTGCGGGGGGTGATCTCGTCGTACGGCATCGGGTGCGGGGTACTGATCGGCGGCGGTATGTCCGGCCACAGGTTGGCCACCGCCCAGTGCACGCCGCCGGTGCCGGAGGCGCCCGGACCGTAGGCGAAGACCGGTCCGACCACCGGGAAGATCATGTAGATGCCCGGTCCGAGGAGGCCGATCACCAGAAAGGTGCGCACCAGATGATGGCGCGGGAAACGGCGCTCGACCCCCACATTGCGCAGCTGGTACAGCGCGACGACGATGGCGGCCACCGCAAGCTGAGCGTAGACCCAGCCGAGAAGATGGGTGCCGATCGGGCCGGTACCCCTGACAACCCGGCCTACCAGCCACGCTGGGTTGCCCAGTGCGTGATCGGCTGTTGCCAGGTACGGGTCGAGCACCGCCGGGCGGGTCTTCGACGTGATGAGCAGCCAGGTATCGCCGGTCTTACGGCCGGCCACCAGCAGCAGGCCCAGCCCGACGCCCTTCAGCAGCAGGACACGTTCCCGGCCGGTGCGGCGCGTGACAGCGACGACCGCATAGCCCAACATCACCCACAACGCACCGTTGCCGAAGAAATGACCGTCGGTCGTCTTGGCGTCGACCGCCCACCGCACCAGTACGAAGACGACGTCGATGCCGATCGCGACACCAGCCGCGATGAACCGTTGCCGCCAGGTGAGTACCACCATCATCAACGCCAGACCGGCGTACAGCGGCCCTGGCTTGGGGGCGAATATCACCTCTTTCGCCTGACTGGTCAACGGCCCCGGTACGCCGCAGCGACGCGCGGCGATCTCCAGCGTGATGAGGAAGCCGAGTGCGGCCACGCCCGCCGTGGCCCACAGCGTCGCCCGTGGTCGACGCCACGCGGCGAACGTAATTCTGCCGTTTATTCGCGAAAACACCCGCGATGCTATAGATATCAACTGTCTGGCCGATTTGTTATTTAGTTAACCAGGCACCAGGTCACTCTTCGTGCTGGATTGCATGGTCGCCCGGTGAAGGACGGAGCGGTGGTCGTCGTTGGCTCGAACATGTTATCGGAGCCGTGGGGCAGGTTTCGCTGGTCACAGGTGGCGCGAAGGTCGGTCGGTCCTGCCGCACGACGGTCCGACGTCAGGGGTTACCTGCCGGACAGCCCCGAGGTTCGTGAAATGGGACCGCGTCCGAGCCGCTGGTAGCGGCGAGTTCGGCCTCCAGGCGGGCCAGGAGGGCGCGGAGGCCGAGTTGGGTCCGTGAACACCGCCTTGGTTGCCGAGGCCACGTCTGGCAGGCGACCGGCTTCCTTCGGGCGCCCCGCCTTCCGCGAAGGCGGGGCGCCGTCAGCAGCACCCCGTGCACGGTGAGAGCGGCCCTCTGCACGCCCGCCCAGCCCTGCGATCCGGTTTCCGGTGCTGCGACGGGGAACGGGCGTCGCGCCTGGCAGCGGGGAGCTGCGGGCAGCGTGCCGGGCTCAAGGCTGTTCCAGCTCTCTCCTGTCCGTTCTCCTGACACCCGGCAGCCCTGAGTACCGTGGCCGGCACGGCTCCCAGGGCTCGGGCAGTTTGTGCCAGCCGTCAGAATTCGAGTTCGTGCTCGATCGCCGCCAGTTCCTCGGCCGTGCCCTGGACTCTCGGGCCCTTGAACCAACGGCGTGCCGAGACCAGCCACCACACTCCGGCGAAGCCGAGAACGATAAGGACGGCGATCGGGGTGTAGTTGAAGTTCTTGCTGGTCACGGGGCTGGTTGTGGGCAGCATGAACAGCACGGTAATGATCAGCGTCCACACGACGGCGACGATGCCGACCGGCCTGCTCCAGCGGCCGAGATGCCAGGGGCCGCGTTCGAAGCGGTCGCCTTGGAGCAGCCTCAGGAAGACCGGCAGGACGTAGGCGATGTACAGGCCGATGACGGCGATGGAGGTCACGGCGGCGTACGCGGTCGCGTTCCACAGGTAGGGCAGGCCGAGGACGAAGGCTCCGCCGGTCGCCAGCCAGACTGCGTTGGTGGGGGTTTTGGTCCGCTTGTTGATGCGGTGCCACACCTGCGAGCCGGGCAACGCGCCGTCCCGGGAGAAGGCGTAGATCATGCGCGAGTTCGCGGTGACCGAGGACATGCCGCAGAAGAACTGCGCCCCGATCGCAACCAGCAGGAGCAGCTTGCCGCCGGTCGCACCGAGGGCGTCGATGAAGATCTGTGCCGGGGGGACGCCGGTGGAGCTGGCCAGGGCGCCGTCGTAGTTCTGGATGGCGAAGGTGATGCCGAGCAGCAGGACCCAGCCGGCGACCAGGGAGACGAGGATCGACATGACGATGCCTCGAGGTCCGGCCTTGGCTGCGTCATGGGTCTCCTCGGTCATGTGCGCCGAGGCGTCGTAGCCGGTGAAGGTGTACTGGGCGAGCAGCAGGCCGAGGAGCCCGACGTAGAGTCCGGAGTGCCAGCCGGTGCCGTTGACGAAGTGGGTGAAGACGAAACTGGCGGACTGGTGTTTGGCCGGGAAGATCACCAGTGCGCCGACGATGACGATCACGCCGAGTATGTGCCACCACACGCTGACGTTGCCGAGGAGGGAGACCAGCCTGACGCTGAAGGTGTTCAGTGCGCCGTGGACGGCGAGCACGATCCCGAAGAGGAGGATGGTGTGGCCGGGGGTGGCGGAGAACCCGAACTGCAGGTCGAGCAAGGCGTTGAGGAAGAACGCTGCACCGAAGTCGATGCCTGCGGTCACGGCGACCTGGCCGAGGAAGTTGAACCAGCCGGTGAACCAGGACCAGGCCGCGCCGTTGGACGGGGCGAGTTTGGCCGCCCAGTAGTAAAGGCCTCCCGCCGTCGGGTAGCTGGAGCAGACCTCGGCCATGGCCAGGCCCACGAAGAGGGTCATCACGCCGACGAGCGGCCAACCCCAGGTGATCATCGCGGGGCCGCCGGTGACCATCCCGAATCCGTAGAGGGTCAGGCATCCGGAGAGGACGGAGATGATGGTGAACGAGATGGCGAAATTCGAGAACGCCGACATCGATCGGGCCAATTCTTGGGCGTAGCCGAGTTCGTGCAGGCGTTGCGCGTCTCCGGACAGAGCCCCTGTGTGCTCCGGTTCCGTCACTGACTTGTCGGTGGACATCAGGGCCTCCTCAGGCTCAGGCCGCCGCGAGTGGATCCGGCGCCCCACTCCCTCGCCTCAAACAAAGGTTTGATGCGATACCTTTTCTTCAGGCGAGGCGGAGCGCAAGGGTCTCGCACCAAACACCGGTCACGAAACGGCATCGGCATCATCGCCGACACGTTGTGGCCCGGAGCAACGGGGCCCCGACCAACACCTCTTGCCGACGCCCACCACTCGCCGGATCAATGGTCTGCGAGACCACCTTAAAGATCTACCGGCCGGGTCAGCAGGAGGCGGTACGAGGGTGAAGGCCCCGCAATCCGGTGCGTCGTCGAGCGTGCGAGGCGTGGCGACCACCATGCTCCGGACACTTTGTACGGCGGCAGGGCGACCATGCCTGGTACCGGCAGGGCGCAGTACGCGCCGTCGCCACCGAGCGCGTGCGCCTGAGGCGTTCTGGTGCCGTCCCCGCTCAAGGGTCCTGCCGGGGTGCACCCGGAGACAGCGTGACCCGAATGATGGTGTGACGTGGTACCTGGCGCCCGGGTACGGGGTCCTGGTTGCACACTCGGCCTGCGGATGTGACGGGCTGGGGGCACGCCTGCTGCCGCACGCGCTGTATGCGGAACCCCGCTGCCTGGGCGTTCGACCGGGCTTCGGACATCGTCTTGCCGGTCAGCGAGGGCGCCGTGGCTGGAGTCCGGGAAGGGGCCTGCCATCCGGTGATCATGTGGGTGGCCAATCCGGTCACCAGCAGCGCTGCGATCACGTGGAGGGGCCATCGGATGCGCCGCCGTCGCATGGTGCGCGTCTTGGGGGACGCACCCCGAAGCGGCAGCGGCCGAGTGTGCCGGAGCGTCGGCGGTGGAATCAGTGGCGAAGCGACCGGTGCGGCGGGGCCTGCGAGTATCTCCCCGATGGCGTTGCGCATCTCTTCGGCAGTCTGGTGACGGTCCGCGGGATCCTTGGACAGCGCGCGGAGCACCAGGGTGTCGTAGACGGCGGGGAGCCCCGGAGCGTGGGCAGAGGGAGGCACCGGCGGATCCGAAAGGTGCTTTATGGCCACGGCCAGCGGTGTGTCTCCGGTGAAGGGAGGGCGGCCGGTGAGCAGCTCGTACAGCAGGCAGCCGGTCGAGTAGAGGTCCGCGCGGTGGTCCACCTGCTCGCCGCGGGCCTGCTCCGGCGAGAGGTACTCGGCTGTGCCCATGACCACCGAGGTACGGGTCAGGGTCGTACCGGTCAGGTTCACCGAGCGGGCGATGCCGAAGTCCGTCACCTTTACCGTGCCCTCGTCGGAGAGCATGGTGTTCGCCGGTTTGATGTCCCGGTGGACAATGCCGTGGTGGTGGGCGTGCTCGAGTGCCTCCAGCACGCCGGCCGTGAGTTCCAGGGCGTGCTCGGGCCCGGTGATCCGCTCGTCGCGCACGAGTTGCAGCAGTGTGGTGCCCGGGACGTACTCCATCACGAGGTACGGCACGGATCCGCCGTCCGCCATGTCCTCGCCCGCGTCGTAGACGGCGACGATGGACGGGTGTCCCAGCAGGGCGGCCGAGACAGCCTCACGACGGAAGCGTGCCCAGTGCTCGGCACTGGCCGCCAGTTCGGGCCGTAGCGTCTTCACGGCGACCGGGCGGAACAGCAGCATATCATGCGCCAGCCATACCTCGCCCATCCCCCCTTGGCCCAGGATCCGTTCCAGGCGATAGCGCCCGCCCAGGCAACACGCGTGATCCACTGCACTCCCCCATGCTGTCGGTCTCCCGCTGGGACGGTAGGGGCGGACTTTGTGGGATCTCTGTGATCTCGTGCGGGTGACCGTTTGCGGATCACGACTTTGCTCCCGGTGCACCTGCCATCGCTGCCGAGCGCATCTGTCAGGAATCACGGGCCTGGCACGGATCCGGCGTGCGCATACCGTCGGTGCGTCCGCAGATGCTCTCTACGATCGTCAGGTTCGCCGGTCGGCCTACCGCAGGCGCGCGGTCAGGCCATTACCGAGGGTGCCCGGGGGCGCAGCCGTGATGTGGCGATGGCGCAGGAAGAACGGCAAGCAGACAGGATCCGAAGACACGCCTGCAGCGGAACCGTCACCGGAGGAAACGTCAGGGACGGCGAAGAAGCACCAGTGGACCCATGGATGGGGGCCCTGGGCCGAAGAGTGGCGGAGCCGGCTGCGCCGCTCCCAGGCAGGGCTCGACCTGCTGGTGTGGTGGAGGGACGAAGGGGACGAATTCCTCGCTCTCGCCGGGCCGCAACGGTACCGGGAGCATCTCGCCGAACTGCTGTCCCGTGCCTCTCCCCGGGACGTGGCAGTCATGGGGACATGGTCCGGGTGGACGGTGTCCGCGTGGCAGAGGGCGCCGCGCTGGAGCACTCCGGTTACTGGGCGGACGAGCGGTTCCACGTGGTGCAGGCCGCCGGCCCGGAGAACCACCCCGAGCAGGGCCTGGCGACGGGGAACTTGGGCTGCAGCATCCTGTCACTGGTCGTCCATGACGCCGAGCGGGCCACACCCCAGGTGCTCGTACCTGGGACCGAAGAGACGTGGACCTGTCCCGTCCTGCGGGTGGATGGTGACCGCCTGCTTGTCTACCCGGACGACCAGGCCCACGAGGCCGGCCTGCCGGACCGCGTGCTCCCCATCCCACCGTCGCCGTCATCGTGACCGAGGCGGGAAGGTGCCTCCAGCAGGACGCTGGGGCTTTCCCTCTGTCACTGGTCTGCGCGGCCCGTCTCTCGGGCATGTACGGGCGGGAAGTCCCCGCCTGCACCGCGCTCCTGAACGTCTCGCGCGAGGTCGACGAGGAGGTTGAAGGTGAGGCGGTCGAGGATGGGCGCGCAGACGCCGGGATCGGTGAAGGTTTCAGCAGGCCCCGCAGGCCCCTGATCACACCCGCGGGTGTGAGGACGGGGTGTCGGCAACGAACTGGCCGCGTTGCCGACACCCTCGGACGATCAGCCTCTGGTCGTCGGTTGCCTGCTCACGACGCGGTGGTGAAGACCAGGACGGAGTCGGGGCCCACGGTCAGGGCGTGTCCGCTGGTGAAGTTCGCCGTCAGCGTACCGACCTTCGTGGGGAAGCCGTTGGCGTCGGTGCTCGGGGTGGCACCGTCCGTGTAGAGGTACTTGTTCAGGGTGATCGACCCGGTCGGCTCGCTCAGGCTGACCGTCTGCGCGACGGACGTGCGGTTGACGAGGACGAACGTCCAGCCTCCGCCGGGCAGCTGAGCGGCCAGCACGCGCACGCCTGTCGGCTCCCCCGGCGCGTGGATGATGGATCCTGTGGGCAGGTACCGGGTCAGCAGACTCCAGGTGTAGAACCACGGACGCAGCGCCGTGGAGTGGGCCGACACCTTACCGGGGTCGTCGCTGCCCCTGCCCCACATCCCACAGAAAGTGGTCGAGGCATAGCCGTCGAGGCACCAGGCGGCCGCGCCGTCGACGCCGCTGCGGGCCTCCTGAACGGCCAGATCCGCCATGCGCAGAGGCTGAGTCGTGTCCAGCGCGAAGCGGTAGTCCTTGCTGCCGTCCGGGTACTGGGCGGCCTTCATGCCCGTCTCCCCCAGCAGCTCCGGACTGCCCGGTGCCGCCGTCCGGAGCTGGGACACCGCCTCGCTCATCACGGGCTCGGCGTACTCGGGGGCTGCGCCGTACAGCTCCTGGCTGTAGAAGTGTGCCTCGCCGGCCCCGAGCAGGCCGCTCCGCGCGGAGCGCAGCCACCAGGAGCCGTTGCCGTTCCAGGTGCCGGTGTCCAGGGCGGTCTGTGTCCGCGTCAGATCGTCGAGCGAGTCGTCGACAGACGTGCTGTTGTTGGCGAGGTGCATCGATCCGACCGTGTGCTCAAGGGTCGAGGAGGCCACCGACAGGCGCAGGTACTTGTTGCCCGTGATGCCGGAGGCGGTGTAGGTGTAGCTCCACATGCCGCCTCCGTTCTTGCCCGTGACCATGGCGACCGGCGTCGGCGGCGCGGCTGCCAGTTTCTTCCACGTAGTGCCGTCCGACGAGGTCTGGAAGGTGACTGCGTTGTCGGTGGCGCTCGCCGCGTAGATCTGCGCGGTGAACGTGTTGAGTGAGGCCAGCTTCCAGACCAGGCCGGAGTCGCATCCGGAACTGCATCCGGGTGCGGTCTGGTGGCCGAGGTCGCCACCGTAGGAGCTGATGCCGGCCTCGGCGGTGTCGGCGCCGGAGATGACCGTCCGGGCGGTGTCCACTCCGGCGGTGGCGGACGCCGACGCGAGGTTGGTCGTCGCGGTTTCCCAGTCGGCGTACGAGTACGACTTCGGGCCGGTGGAGACGTTGGGCTCGTTGACGCCGACCCAGTAGGCGGGCGCGGCGCCGTCGGTCTGCAGATGCTTGATCAACGTCGCCTGGACGGTGGCCGTGTTCGGGGCGGTATAGGTCAGGTTGTCCATGCCGAAGAGTCCGCTGACGACCGGTACGCCCTCGTCGACGTAGTGCTTGATCACCTTCTCGGCGTTCATATAGGGGGCGCTGGTGAAGTCGTAGCTGCCGCCCGCGTCGGTACCGCTCCAGAACCAGGGCAGGTTGAACATGACCCGGACCAGGCCCGGTTTCATGTAGCCGGTGCGGGACACCATCAGGTTCCAGTCGGCGGTGCTCCAGGTCGTGCCGTTCGGCGGCTGGGGGTTCTGGTTGTAGCCCAGGCCGATCCAGCGGCTGCTGACCACGTCGTCGGCGGCGGCGCTGCTCGGGGTCGGGGCCACAAGGCCTGTGCCCAGCGCTACCACGGCGGATAACAGCGCCGCGCACAACGTCCGGCCGACGGACAGGCCGGGCCGGAAACGGAGGAGTGATCGGGAACGCATAGATTCCTTCCAGCGTTTTGTGGCATGGGCGGGAATGCTGCAGTCGCGACCTGTCCCTTCACAAACGGAAGCGGCGCGCTCGTGGTGCCGGCGGCACCGGACGCTGAGCACACCGACGCTGCCCCCATGCCCGCCATTACTCAGGTCGCGTCCTCCCCCATCCTGGCCCGCCCGGATCGGCGGGGGCATCCGTGAAAGCACGGAGGTCCGACACGGGGTTGAGTCCGCTGCTGTGGTGCATCGACGGCCGTGCGGTGATCCAATGCTGTGTGCGCGCCGGAAGGGCGCCCCGTAGGTGTTCGGCCACTGCGGCACGACTGCTGGGCGCGTCGGCATGCTGGGCGGACACGGTCCTGTGCACAACGGATCAGCCCTCTTTCGACCTCGCCGCTCACAGGCTCCCGCGCGAGCCACCGCTACGGGTTCCCGCCCGAGCCACCACACTGGTTCTGTGACAACGGCTCCGCTGGTTCACCCAGGTGCTCCGCGCCGCGCGACTGAGTCCACATCTCATGCCCCGGAGCCCCCATGCCTGTCGACCACGCACGGAAGACCGCGATCCGCCGACGGACGGCCAGAGCGGGTGAGCGACACCGCGAAGCCGCCCATGCCATCGACGTCATCTGCGCCAGTCCCCCACCTCATCGCTTCAACCCAGCACGCTGTGGTCCTTGCATGGCAGGCATACCTGCACACCGGACGCTGAACCAACGGCGGAGCGACCATCTCCAGCAGGAATCGGCGGCCGGCGCGCGCCTCGCCAACCGGCGACCTCATCTCCCGACGATCCCCGAACTCCATCGACGCTGCGGTCGGACCGCAACCGGGCGAACGTTGGCCGACACGGCACTGGCAAGACTCAGCGAGGGCCCCCGGTACAGAACTGCCGTATTCCCCTGGTGTCGTCGTGAGCTGCCCGACGGCGGCCCTGCCTCGCGGCGCGCATCCCGCTCCATACGCCAACCAGCGGCTGGGCCGTGAGTCGGCGTCACCGCGCGTGTGCTCAAGCGATCCCGGCGGCTCCTGTCGGCGGCTTCGGTGTCAACACACCTGGGCCCGACCGGTCAGCCACCCGGACCTTGAACCGACCAACACCGAGGCATCACGCCAGGAGGGTGCGCCAGCGGTCGGCCGACTCCATCAGGTCCAGCGTGACCCGCTCCAGGAACGCACCTGCCCTGGCCAGCCGCTGCCCCACGGGCCTGTCGAGCCCGACCGTCTCCGTCGCCGCCAGCGCGGCCTGCGCCGACTCGAGCGTCTGCCGCGTGCTGATCATGACCGAGTGGTACCAGACCTCGTCATCGACCACGTAGACGTCGCGACGCCGCTGCGGATCGCGCTCGCGCCGGACGTAACCCTGCTGGACCAGGAAGTTCACGGCCACGGAGACGGATGCCGGGCTGACCTTCAGCCTGCTCGTCAACTCGGCTGCGGTGCGCCTGCCGTCCTCGGACAGCAACAGGTCGACGTGCACGCGCGCTGTCATCCTCGGCATCCCCGACCTGACCGCCAGCTCGATGATCTCCTCTTCCATCGCGTCTCCCACCGGTCCGGCCACGCGCGGGGGTGCCGGTGCGCCGCGCCGCGCCCGCTGGGCCGTCGCCCGCTGCGCCTGCTGGGGCCGGTAGCCGCCGGGGCCGCCGTTGCGTCCGACCTCCCGGCTGATCGTCGAGGTCGAACGGTCGAGCCGCCTGGCCATCTCCGCGTAGGAGAGACCGTCGGCGAGTCCGGCCGCGATGCGCTGACGGTCCTGCTGGGTCAACCGTCCTCCTGCCATGCCATCAGTATTGCCTTCGCCGTCATTCATTGCAACGCGCCATTGCATTCGATGTCAGCGTCATTGCATCAATTTACCGCCGTTCACCTGGGAAAACGCCTTTGGATAGATTGACTTGATTCTGAATGCAACGTAGCTTTCGAGCAGCGTCAAACACGTCATATCGCGAGATGAGGAACGGTCATGAGCGAGTCCCTCCACACCGTCACGACGCTGCCGACGGCGCGTCAGCCCGGCTGCCCCTTCGACCCGCCGGCAGAGCTGCTCGACGCCCGCCGACACGGCCCCATCAGCCGCTACACCCACACCGGTGGAAAACCCGGCTGGCTGATCACCGGATACGACCTGGTCAGGTCGGTCCTGGCCGACTCGCGGTTCAGCTCGCGCAAAGAGCTTCTGAACGTCGGTGACTTCGAGGTTCCTCCGGCACCGCCCGGCGAGTTCCTCCTCACGGACGAGCCGCAGCACGGGCGCTATCGCAAGCCGCTGGTGGGCAAGTTCACGGTACGGCGGATGCGACTTCTCACCGAGCGCATCGAGCAGATCACCGCCGACTGCCTGGACGCCATGGAGAAGGCCTGGCCGTCGGCGGACCTGGTGACCGCGTTCGCCAAGCCCATCCCCACCATCGTCATCTGTGAGCTGCTGGGGGTGCCGTACCAGGACCGGGGCTCCTTCCAGGAGCAGATCGACACGTTCATGGGAGGGGCGACAAGCGATGAGGAGCTGATAGCGGCCTACACCGCGACCCAGGAGTACCTCGCGCAGCTGGTGGCGGCCAAACGCGCGAACCCCACCGACGACGTGCTCAGCGAACTCACCGACAGCGATCTGACCGATGAGGAGCTGAAGGGGATCAGCCTGGTCCTGCTGGCCGCCGGCTTCGACACCACCGCGAACATGCTTTCCCTCGGCACCTTCGCGCTGCTGCAGAACCCGGCGCAACTGGCCGCGCTGCGCGCCGACCCCGCGCTCACCGACCGGGCCGTGGAGGAGCTGCTGCGGTATCTGAGCGTCGCCAAGACGTTCATGCGGACGGCCCTCGAGGACGTCGAGCTGGGCGGCCAGACCATCGAGGCCGGCACAACGGTCGTCCTGTCGTACAACACCGCCAACCGCGACCCCGAGCGCTTCGCCGACCCCCACGTGCTCGACCTCCGGAGGCAGGACACGGGCGGGCACCTGGCCTTCAGCCACGGCATCCACCAGTGCCTGGGCCAGCAGCTGGCCCGCGTCGAAATGCGAGTCGCGTTCCGCGCGCTGGTCGACCGGTTCCCCACACTGCGCCTGGCCGTACCGGCCGAACAAGTTGGCCTGCGCCCGGAGACCGCCGACATCTACGGGGTGAAGAGCCTCCCGGTCACCTGGGACAAGGAGGAGTCATGAGGACCACACGCCTACGCGTCGACCGTGAGCGCTGCATCGGCGCCGGGATGTGCGCCCTGACCGCCCCCGAGGTCTTCGACCAGGACATCGACGACGGCCGCGTGCTCCTGCTGAACGCCGAGCCGCCCACCGCCCATCGCGCGGCCGCACAGATGGCCGTCGGCGTCTGCCCTTCCGGGGCGATCACCCTCCACGAGCCGGAATCCAGCGGCTCCTAGAGCAGGGGCTACCACCCGGACCGAGAACCCCGCGCCGCGCCTCGGTGGGGCTCTCGCGCGTACGGCAGGCGTCACTCACCCAAAGGGCAGGTGTCACGCTTCCTGCCCGGTGGCTGCCCTGAGGACGATCTCGCAAGATGCACCGCGGGGGAACATCCGGCTCCGCCTCCGGTGCTGTTGCCGCCTCCGGCACTGCCGCGCACGGCCATAGGCGACGAACCCGCCACCACTGTGCCGACGTGCACCGGTTGCTGGAGCGGGGCTGGACGATCAACGCGATCGGACGCCACCTCGGTCTGGATCGCAAGACCGTTCGCCGGTTCTGGACACCGACCTCGACGTCTTGCTCTCCTGTGCCCGGGACCGCCGTCCCAACGGTGTCCTGGAGCCGTACAAGCCGTATCCAACGCCCGCTTCACCAGCGGGATCACCAGCGGCACCCAGCTGTTCGAGGAGATCCGCGGGCGCGGCTACCGCGGCAGCGTCCCGGTCGTCCGCAAGCACCTCGCAAGTCTGCGGACCGGCAATGCCGAGCCCGTCCGGATTGCCATCCGGCCGTTGGTGTCGGCCACCAGGTCGGCCAGCAGCCGGTCAGACGCGGCGAGTCGCTGCGCCCGGCCGGCCAGCGGTGCACGTCTCGTCGTCATGCCCTCGCGGCACGGTCCCGTTCGGAGCGTTCTCGCTCTCCCGCACGGCCGTATCCGCCCCCGGGAAGGGCAGCCTGCCCTGGCTCGAGGTCCGGGAGGTGAGTGCCTCGGGCGGCCTGGTCCGCATCATGACCACCGGCTCCTCGGGCGACCCCGTCCGCTGGTCCCACCACCTGGCCAAGGACGTCACGAACCTGCACCTGTTCCTGTCGGTCGCCCACAGCCTGCGCGAGCAGTCCGCCGTTGATTAGACACTCCCGGGGCGGGCGGCAGACATGCGTAGAACTCCTTGTTCCGACGCTGGTGTTCGCCCAGATCGGGCGTGGGGCCGGGTCGGTGTGGGTGGGCCGGTCACTGTCTCGGTCGTGTCTGAACCTCATGATGGGGGCTCACGAGAACTGACCCAGGCGTGGGAAAGGCCGGCAGCCCGGGTGCGGCCTTCGTCGGCTCTGCGCGGGTTCAGAGTCGGTCTGTGTGTAGCGGTCGCCGTGCCCGTCGGGGACGATCGCGTCCTGCTGGCCACGTCAGGCGATGGCGAAGAAGACACCGTGCGGTTGTGGGACCCGTGGACCGGCGAACGGGTTGGTGGCCCCCTGCGGGAGAACTCGAAGACCGGTGGGCGTGTCATGACGATGGTGGCCCTGCCGTTCGCCGGCGGGCATACCCGGCTTGCCACGGCGCACCACGACGAGGACGACGACGGGCATGTGGTGTACCTGTGGGACACGGTCACCGGCGAGCAGGTCGGCGGGCCGCTGCCGGGCCCGGAATTCGCGTCGGGTCTGGCCGCCCTGCCCATGCCGGATGGGCGGAACCTGCCGGCCATCGCCCCATGCGAAGACGAGGAGGTGTGGCTGTGGGACGCGGCCACGGCCGAGCGGGTCATCGCTCCGCTGCGCGCCCCAGCGGGTGTGGACGGCCCGAGCGCGCTGACCGCGGTGACGCCCGTCGACGGCCGCACATGCTGGCCACGGCCCATGGTCACCGGGAAGGCGCCGTGGTGTGTCTGTGGGACCCGGCGACGGGTGAGCTGGTTCAGAAACTGCTGTGCCCCCAGGAGGACGAGGGCCTGCCGAGCGGGCTGACGGCCGTGTCGCTGCCCGACGGAGGCATCCTGCTGGCCTTGTGCCGCAACTACGACGATCACGAGACGGTACGCCTGTGGGACGTGGCAACCGGTGCTCCGGTCGGCGGGCCCATCACCGGTCCCGGTCTGCACCCCGTCCCCATGGCCGACGGGACGACGCTGCTGTCGATCGGATCGGGACTGTGGGACCCGGTGTCCGGGCGCCGAACAGGTGACGTGGGGACGAACCGTGTCCCCGCCGCAACGACAGCCGTTCCGTTGCCGGACGGCCCCACGCTGCTCGTGGGAGAAGTGGCCGGTGGTGCGGTCCGGCTGTGGGACCCGAGCACGGGCCTACCGGTCGCCGCCCCCTTCGAAAGCCACAGGCACGTGGAGCACATCGCGGCGATACCTTCGGCGGACGACCGCACGCTCCTGGCAGTTCGAAACTTCGACGGCTCGATCCGCGTCTGGGATGCCGGCAGCCGTCAACGCGTGGGCGAACTCACCGGCGGGCCGATGGCCGCGGTCGTCCCGTCCGGCGGCCACCCGGTACTGGCCGTCGCCAGGCGGGGCGCGATCGAGCTGTGGGATCCCCTGACCTGCCAATGGGTGGGCTCCCGTCTCCTGGAGCGACCGATCACGGCCCTGGCCGGTGTCGGGTCGAATCTGGTCGTCGGATGCACCGACGGCCTTGCCCTCGTCAACATCAGCGGCTGAACCTCGGGACTCTGCCGCAACGCCGCTGGCATTCCCGTCACGGAACCACCGCCAGCGGGACGGCCGCCGTTCCGCGACGTGCCAACGCCTCTGCCGTCCTGCGGCAGCGCCCTCCCGCTCGACCACCATGGACGCACGCCCCTTCCGCTCCTGCACCGCGCTTCGCATCAGCAGCTGAAGGTTGGGTGTAGCCGTGTTGTCGGTCCGCAACAGGGTCTTGGCATCCACGAGCGGTTGCACGCGGCGCCAGAACGCCTCATCGGTGATCTCGGGAGAGGAGAGAAGCAGGCTCTGCGAAGTCTCGTCGAGGGACGACTGGCGAGGTACGTCGGCCGGGAACTCCGACAACCAGCGCCCGCTGCCCTGCCACATGGCGGCCATCAACGTGGATATGCGGCGCGACACATCGGGCACCGTTGGCCAGGACACCTCCGACAGGGCCAGGCGTATGGGATCGACCCTGCCCTCACGGTGTGCCGTGACCGCTCGACGGCCTCCCTTCGCCATGGCCGTCGAGGAGGCGGCACCCGACGCCCAGGAAGTCGCCGATCGCCGGCACCTCCCCCGGAACCTCTCGACGGCCGCGGCGAAAACGTACCGCCGGCACCGTGCCTGTCTGCGGCGGTCTGTTGGGACGCCCTGTGATCACTGGGGAGACCTGTACCTGCACTGCCGTCATGGCTGGTGCTTCAGCTGATGCGAGTTCCTGCGCCGCTCACGCGGACGCGGGGGTCACCCGCGCGCAGCGTCACCGTGAGCTCGCCGGGGCGGCCCAGGTCCTCGCCCTGGTGCAGGGTGAGGACGGCGTCCTCGGGGACCAGGCCGAGCCGCCGGGCGTACGCACCGAACGCGGCGGCCGCGGCGCCGGTCGCCGGGTCCTCGACGACGCCGCCGACGGGGAACGGATCACGGACGTGGAAGACGGTGGCCGACTCCCGCCACACCAACTGGACCGTGGTCAGGTCCAGGCGGTGCATCAGGGCTTCGAGGCGCGCGAAGTCGTATGCGAGATCTGCGAGGCGAGCGCGCGTTGCCGCCGCGAGAACGAGATGGCGAGCGCCGGCGAACGCGATACGGGGCGGGAATGCCGGGTCGAGATCGGCGTCCGGCCAGCCGAGCGCCGCGAGCGCCTCATCGAGGTCGGTGTCGGCGATCTCGTCGATGCGCGGCTCGACACTGGTGAGCGTGGCCCGGACCGTCCCGTTCTCCTGGGCCACCTCCACCGGCACGGCACCGGCGCGCGTCGCGAACACCAGCTCCCCGGGGCCTATCCGCTCGGCGAGCGCCACGGCGGCCGCGACGGTGGCGTGCCCGCAGAACGGCACTTCGGCCTTCGGGCTGAAGTAACGGATGCTGTACGCCCGCCCCTCCTGCCCGCCAAAGGCCTTTGGGGGCGCGGTCAGGAACGCGGACTCCGAGTATCCGAGGTCGGCCGCGATGGCCAACATGTCGCTGTCGTCCAGGGCGGTGGCGTCCAGAACGACGCCGGCGGGGTTTCCGCCCTCGGGGTCGCTGGAGAAGGCGGTGTATCGCAGCACCTCGGGCCGCGGCGCATTCGTCGTCATGCTCGGTGAAACGCGGGGACACCCGACGGCTATTCCGTCCGACAGCGGTTCGAACAGCGATGACGGCAGTACAGGCACAGGTCTCCCCTGTGCTCACGGGGCGTCGCAACCCCCGTGATCACCAAGACACCCGCCGGATTCGTTGCCGGGCCGACCACACGCCCAACCCTGTCAACTCCAAGGCGGGCCGGCCAAGGAGGCCTAGGTAAGTGGCACCCGGTGCGGACCCGACGGTCCACCACCCGAGCGCGGCCTGAACCCCTTACACGGAGGGGCCCCAGCCGCCGGTTCTTCACCTGCCGGGTGGGGGCGTACGTTTCCAAGTCACGGCCTGCGAAGGCCAGCAGGTGTGGGTGGGCGGCGGCGTCTGCCGGGACCGGGTGTTCGGCGTCGAACATTCCGGGGCGGCGAAAGGCATCGAAGTCCATGGCACGCAGGGGCGTCAGGAGGGCCGCGCGTAGTCGAGGCAGGCCGCGGCGAACTCGCGGGGGGTGTCGGAGCCTAACGCGTACATGCCGTCATTGAGGGCCCGGCGCAGCATCGGGCTCGCGGCCATGGCCTTCTCCAGCAGCGCGTCCAGCTCGGGTCGCCTGCCGCGCGCAGCCGACGTTCGGCTTCGGCGCGGTCGAAGGGGATCGAAGGGGGGCGAAGCAGTACTGATGGTGCCGAGTTCGTAGACGCCGTCGAGTGCGATGAGAGCGGCGATGGGGTGGTCGAAGGCGGCGGCGCGCGGTGCGAGGTGAGGGCACGTCCGACCGGTCACCGGATGCGGAGCTCGGCCGGCTGCAGGCAGTGCCTGGTGGTCTCGCCGGCGACGGGGGCACCGAGCACGGTGGCGTGCGGCCGCAGGCAGCGACCTGTGACGGAGGTCAGGGTGTGGTCCAGCTCCGCCGGCCCCCTTTGAGCTTCTCCTGTTCCAGGTGCTCACCGCCGGGCTGTGCACCCGCCCTCGGTCCGTGCGGCTGTCCACAGTGCGATCTGCGTGCGAGAGCGCAGGCCCAGCTTGTCGCGGATCTTGTCCAGGTGCGTGGCGACCGTGTGGATCGAAAGGCCGAGCCGGTCCGCGATCTGCCGGTTGGTCAGCCCTTCGGCGACGAGTTCGGCCACCGTGGACTCCCTTACGGTGAGCCGGAACCGATCGTCGGTGGACCGGACATCGCGCCCCGTTCGGTCCTCGCCGCTCCCCGCGCCGAGCGCGTACGCGACCAGCCGCTCTCCGCGCAGCCCACGGGCGCCGGCGACGGCAGCCTCCTGTGCCGCTGCCGACAGCCGTGTCCGGGCACGGG
The DNA here is from genome assembly GCF_040642095.1 of Streptomyces sp. NPDC020362. Classification (NCBI taxonomy): domain Bacteria; kingdom Bacillati; phylum Actinomycetota; class Actinomycetes; order Kitasatosporales; family Streptomycetaceae; genus Streptomyces; species Streptomyces sp. NPDC020362. The sequence continues at coordinate 39,084 of NZ_JBFAET010000004.1, read as the reverse complement.
CCGCCGCCTGTTCCATCCTGTGCCGCCAGGGAGCCTCGGGCTCGGTGTCCAGGCGGCGCCGCGCCTGCACGCTCGCCTCGTACAGCCGCAGCGCCCGCTGCATGTCGCCGCTCTCCGCGGCCACGAGGGCCAGGCCCTCCACGGGGTACAGGGCGTGGAAACTGGCCCTTGGAGCGATCCGCAGCACCTCAGCGAACAGGGTCTCCGCGCTGCGCAGACGCCCAAGGGCCAGCCGTACGGCCCCAGCGGTGTGCAGCGCGGCCGCGGTCCGAGGCCACGGCGCTTGCTGCCGCAGCACGGGCAGACACCGTGACATCAGTTCGTCGGCCTCCAGCTCCCCGCCGGCCTGAAGCAGCGCCCAGGCCAGGTGATGCGTGCACCAAGCGGTGTCCTGCGGGCTGCCGGGGGAAGCGACGACCGCGAGGCACTCCCTCAGATCCGCGACGGCCTCGACGAACTCACCGCGGCACAGCCGCGCCGCCGCCCGGGCGTCCAGGGCATTGGCCAGTCCGGCGGCGTCACGGCGCATCCGTTCGCTCTGCACCGCTTGCTCGCCCAGGCGCAGCGCCTCGTCCAGATCGGCCTGCTGGCAGGCCGCGCGTGCGGCGAGCGCCGGCACCTGCCCGCCCAGGGCCCGGTCTCCGGCTCCCTGTAGTAGTCCGGTCAGCAGCGCACGGGCTGCCGACGGCTGCTCCTGCTGGTAGTGCACACGCGCCAACTCCAGTGTCAGCCGCACCCGTACGGCATCGCCGTGGCCGGCGGTGCAGGCCAGTACCGAGGCGAGATTGTCCCGTTCCGCCGCCAGCGGGCTGCCGGCCTGGTCGGCGAACACCTCCCCGCGGCCCCGCTCGGCCAGCTCGGTCAGCCACGCGAGCGCCCGGCGCAGGGTGGCGTCCAGTTCGCCGGATGCGCGCAGACGGTCCATGGCGCAGACACGGATGGCACTCAACTGCCTGAAGCGTGTGGGTGCCGTCTCTCCCGGCAGACGTACGACGAGCGACTTCGCCTCCAGGGCGCACAGGATGCGGAAGACCTGCCGCCTGCCTATGCCGCAACCGGCGCAGACTGTTTGTGCAGCGGTCACGTCGAACCCGCCGACCAGGACCGAAAGACGCCGGAAGACCGTCTGCTCGGCCGGATCCAGCAGCCGATGGCTCCAGTCGACCGCTGCGGCGAGCCCGCTGTGGCGTGGGGGTCCGGTTCTGCTTCCCCCGGTCAGAAGGTCCAGCTGGGAGAACTGGTCGTCCAGTCCAGCCAGGATGTCGCTCAGCGAGAGCGCACCCACGTGGCGGGCCGCGAGTTCGACGGCGAGCGTCAGGCCGTCCAGGCGCCGGCAGATCTCGGCCACCAGGTGGCCGTTGCCGCGATGGAGCGTGAATTCGGGGAAGTTGCTCACGGCGCGGTCGACGAAGAGCCGTACGGCATCGGACTGCATCAGGGCCGTCACATCGTCTCCGGCGTCGGCCGACGGCAGGGACAGCTCACCGACCCGGAACACGGTCTCTCCGGGCACCCTCAGGGCCTCCCTGCTGGTGGCCAGGATCCGCAGACGGGGGCAGCGGCCCAGCAAGGTCGCCGCCAGCCGGGCGCACGGCTCGGCCAGATGCTCGCAGTTGTCCAGAATCAGCACCCGGGAGGCGTCACCGATCGCCCGGACCAGCACGTCGACGCCGGCCCGGCCCGCTCGTTCGCCCACCCCCAGCGCGGCGGCCAGGGACTGCGTCAGCAGCGCGCCGTCCTGGAGCGAGGCGAGTTCCACGAGGTCGACTCGTGCGAAGCGCTTCGGTAATCCCTTGGCGAACTCCAGCGCCAGCCGGGTCTTGCCCACACCGCCCGCACCGGTCAGCGTGAGGAGGCGCGAGCTCCTCAGCAAGGTACGCAGGCCCGACAGCTCGTGCTGCCGGCCGACGAAGGAGTCGAGCGCCGGCGGCAGGACGCTCCCACCGGCCGTCGAGACCGCAGGCGTGACACCCGAAGCCGCCCGTCGCCGCAGCGCCCGCTGCCGACAGGCGTTGGAGCAGTATCGAGCCGGCCGACCCCCGTGCGGCCTCACGATCAGCGCCGCACCGCACACCTCACATGTTCGACTCCGGCTCATCCCCGATTCCTGGCCGCACCGCCCCGGAACGAAACCATCGCCTTCAGCCATGTGTCTCCACGACGACTGTGCCGGTCGGCTTCGGCAGGAGCAGAGCGACCGCCGTCACGCGCGCGATGGCCGACACCGTGGCGGGGCCGGCCACCGCAGGCATCCAGGTGTGTCAGGGTGTGGCGCCGGGGTCGATGCCGAGTACGACGGTTCCGGTCACTCCCTTGCCGAGGTCACTGCCTGCCTGGGTGAGGGTCAGCAGGGTCGAGGACCCGCCGTTGCGGTAGATGCCGTCCCGTGCGTTGAGCGTGCGGTTGGCCGTGTTGTTCCGGTACGGGGACAGGGCGGCGATCCTCGTGTTGTACGCCTCCGGGAAGTAGAGCTGGCCCGTATGGGACACGTGGCCGCCGTGGTACGTCCCGTTGGACACGGTGCCTCCCGCATGCGTCTTGACGTGGATGTGGAGGGCCCGGCCGACGTACCAGCCGGGGTAGATGGTGGTGAACTCCGCGACGCCGGCGGAGTCGGTCAGCTGCACGCCGCGCAGGAAGGTGGTGTCCGGGGTGGAACCTCCGGCGACATAACCGGAGTAGACCCCGAGGGCGTCGCAGTGCCAGATGTCGACCGCAGTCTGGGGCAGCGGGGCGCAGGTCGCTGCGTCGACCACCGTCACGCGGAGGGTCAGCGGAACGCCCGCCTTCCCCTCTGTGATGTTCTTGCGGACCGTCTCCAGGTCCAGGTAGTACGGCCCTTCGGTCTGCTCGGGCGTGAGGACGCAGGCGACGGCCGGCCGGGGCACGGTCCGGGGCTCGGTGGCGGCGGTCGCCTGCGTGGCGGCGAGACCCAGCGCGGCCACGCCGAGGGTGGCGCCGCCCAGGGTGGCTATGACGGACCTGCGGGTGGCACCTGCGGGAACGTCCGACGGCTCGAGGCCGCGCTGAGGTTCCGCGGTGTTGTGGTGGGGGATGTCAGTCATGGTGTGAGCATGTCGCCGGTGACGACCCAAGGGATCGCACGAACGACCCACGAAGCCACTGCGTTACGAAACCCACCACCGGCGCAGCGTGCCCGTCGTGCACGGACATCGCGGCCGTGACGATCCGGCATCAGCGCGACGAGGACCCGACGTCCCTGGGCCGTGTGCGGGCGGCAGGATGAGGAAGTCCGGTCGTTGCGACCGGGCCACGTATCGGACCTTCCGAGCGCAGGTGGGTCGGAGAAGGACCGAGCGCCGTCAACGGAATGAGTCTGCGCCCGCCAGGCAGAGGGAGGGGAGAAACCAGACCGCCGCATCGTCGATGCCGCTCTGGAGCGAGTCGGGCGGCCCTGACGAGCCTGGATGGTCGGTGACAATCCCGTCGCGGACATCGCCGGAGCCCGAGCAGCCGGAATCCCTGACGTCCTGGCCGGCCCAGTCGAGGGCAGCCTGCGCCACATGGTGGTCTTGTCCGGTGTCCCGGCCGACGGGATGCACCCTTGCAGGTCCGATCGCTTGCAGGTCCCGCTTGCAGGTCCGATCGCCGAGACGCGACATCGCACGAAGAGTCTCCATGACGCGGGATGGGCAGCAGTGAATCTGCCCCTGCACCAAGTTGCCCAGGGGACTCCCCACGGGCGCATGCGGCAGACGGACGGGGTTGGCGATTGACCCGGCAGCCGGAGGAAGGGTCACCAGTGTCATCAGTCGGCAGCCGCAGGCCTTGGCCTTGCCGCCCCTTGTGCGAGGGTCATGCCGAGCTGGTCGGGTGCACTGAAGGTGGGCCGACCGTCCTGGGTGACGATGACGGGGTGACGCGCTTGTGCTGCGGGGAGGTTCGGCTCCTGTACACATGACTGACAAGAAGCTGTCACACGCGGAGCGGAATGCGGGTTCGGCCGACGGCCGTTCTGACTGGCATGACTGCAGGAGCAGCGCTCAACGCGTCCGACGCGCAGAATCAGGTCGATGCGAGCGTGCATCTGGCACAGGAGGCCGCGGCCGCCGGTCTGCGGTCGGCCTGGTTCGGCCAGACCTTCGGCGCGGACCCACCCCAGCTCGCCGCGATCGTCGGGCGCGCGGTACCCGGACTGCATGTGGGCACCTCCGCGATCCCCGTCTTCGGCCGGCACCCACTGCTTGTCTCCAGCCAGGCCCAAACGGCCCAGGCCGCGACGCACGGCCGCTACCACCTCGGTCTGGCCCTGGGCACCAAACTGCTGACGGAGACCGGCTTCGGCCTGCCCTTCGAGCGACCCATCGCCCGTCTGCGTGAATTCCTCACCGCACTGCGACAGTTGACACAGACCGGCACGGCCGACTTCCACGGTGAACTGCTGACCGCCACCACCCCGGTCCCGGCGCGTGTACCGGGCGCCGAAAGCGGCGTCCCCGTGCTGGTCGCCGCGATGGGACCGCAGGCGCTGCGGGTCAGCGGTGAGCTGGCGGACGGGATCCTGCCGTATCTGGCGGGACCGCGCGCCCTGGCGGAACACACCGTCCCCGCCCTGACCGCCGCGAGCGAGGCCGCAGGCCGTCCCGCACCCAGGATCGTGGCCCTGGTACCCGGGGTGGTCACGGACGACGTGGATTCGGTGCGGGCGAAGGTCACCGACAACCTCGCGTTCTACGAACAGATCCCGTCCTACGCGCGGGTCATCGCACTCTCCGGCGGCCGCCGGGCCGCCGACGTGGCCGTGATCGGCAACGAGAAGGCGGTCGAAGCCGAAGTACGGCGTTACCGCGACGCCGGCGCCACCGAGGTCGTGTTCTCGGGCACCGAGATCGCGGGAGAAGCGGACCGCCGGCGCACCTGGGCGCTCCTCGGTGACCTGGCCCGCTGACTGAGCCATCGGGCCGTCGGCCCGCAGATGCCCTGCACCTCTGTGCGAGGCCGAACCTCGCGTGACAAGGGAGAACTCATGACCAGTGAGGTCACCACGACAGACCTTCAGGCCTTCACGGAGAACTGGCTGGACTGGTACAGCGCCCAGGAGGCCAGGCTCGCCGATCCGCACGGGTTCCTGGCCATCACCAGCCTGCACTGGCTCGACGATCGGCCACAGCGTTTCCCCGATGCGCCCGGTGCGTGGCACACCGGCCGCGAGGGGGTCGTCGTGAACCTCGGCGACGAAGAAGAACTGATCGTCGACGGAACGGCGGCGCGGGGTGAACACACCTTCGGCGTGCTGCCCGAGCGCGGCGGCATCGACGTGGTGTGGGGAGACGCCGTCATCGAGGTTGCCAAGCGGGGCGGCCATGACATCGTGCGCCCTCGGCACCCGGACGCGCCGCTGCGTACGGCCTTCACCGGAACACCCGCCTATGCCCCCGACCCGCGCTGGGCCGTGACGGGCCGGTACATCCCCTTCGAGGAGCCGCGGCCGACCACCGTGGGCGGGGCAGTCGAGGGCCTTGAGCATGTGTACGACGCTCCGGGCAGGATCGACTTCGAGCTGTACGGGCGCCAACTGTCCCTGACCGCGTTCCCCGGACGCGGTGCGGGCCGGCTGATGGTGCTGTTCACCGACGCGACCTCCGGGGTCACCACCTACGCCGCCAACCGGGTCCTGGCCGTCGGGCCACCCGCCGCCGACGGCACGGTCGTCCTGGACTTCAACCGCGCCGCAAACCTGCCGTGCGCGTACACAGACCTGGCCACCTGCCCGCTGCCGCCGGCTGAGAACCGGCTGTCGGTGGCGATCGAGGCGGGTCAGAAGATCCCCCGCGAACGCGGCGGATCCTGAGCCGGGCGGCCGGCCGAGGTGGCTGCAGTCCTGCGTGGGTGAGCGGAACACGACCGGCTGCCAGATCCCGCAGGAGGCGGACGACGTTCGGAGCCAGATCAACCTGCTCTTGGGTCGCTCGAGCTCCAGGAGCAGGTTCATCAGGGGTGCCAGGCGTGGGTGGACCTGGCCGGTGCCGTCGTCGAGGAGGCCGGCGAGCCGGTCGGCCAGAGTGCACCGTTCGCAGATCCGACCACCGCGCAGCATCCCCTCGAAGCCACAGCGGTCGCAGAAGAAGTCGCGGCTGATTCCCGCGCACTCGCGACAGATCGGGGCGCCGTTCTCGTCCCGGCCGGGCAGTAGTCGGTCGGCGCCGCAGCCCGGGCAGTGACCCCGGACGCGCATGGCGCGCTCGTAGCAGGTCCGGCAGATCGGCCCGTCGGACCACTCTGCCGACTTGGCCTCCCGTCGGCCGCAGCGCGAGCACGTGCGGACGTGCCAACGGTCGAACTCCTCCGGCGTCACTGTTCATCCTCCGTCAGCCGGACCCGTTGGGGGCGGCGGGCGGCCAGGTCGATCGGCGCGTTCTCGCCGACTGCTCGCCGGGCGGTCAGGTTCTCGGCCGAAGTGGTGGTCAAGTCGGCAGGCGTGCAGTCGAGGATGTCGCAAAGCGCGGCCGGCACCGGCAGCGAGAGCCGTTCAGGGAGCCCGCACCAGGTCACTGCAGTCGCTGGCGTGATCCCCTACGCAGCCAGGTGCGTCGCTCCTGGCAGCCCGGGCAACAGCAGACGGCCAGCGAGCCCCGGGACCGCTGTCGCGTCTTCGCACCCGATTATTCGCATCCGATGCGATTGGCGTCGGCAGGAACATCGGTACAGCCGTTGACACTGAGAACGATCTTGGTCCGGCTGTAGCCGGAAGGGCGTTGACACGGTTCTCGTATGCGCGGCGGGCCTTGCGCTGTGCCGGGATCGCCGCGGTGCCCTGGGTGCCGTCGAGGAGCCGGCAGCGTTCGGGAAGCTGCGATGAGACCCCAAGCAGCTCTGCGCAGTGCTCCGATTTCGCCACGCTGCGATCACGTCACAGGCTCGAAGCTCTTGGCTGCGCGGCCTTGGCGTTGGGGCGAGTGGTTCCGTGGCATCCGGCCACGGAGCCTCCGCAGAACCCGTTGGCGGACCACGGCGACCACTGCTAGTTTTCCGGAGGCCGTGCGAGAGAACGAGGAGGTGGTACCCGTGAACGCAGTTTCGACATGGGTGCTCTCCTCCGGGGTCACGGTCGGGCGATAGGTCGTCCGGGAGCGCCGTTCAAGAGCACTCCCGAAAGGCACGACCATGCAGTTCACTTCTGAACAGCGCCTCGACGACGGCGTCCTCGAGCGCGAATTCACCCTCGGCGAGATCCCCGGCACCCTGTGGACGTCCGGATCCGCACCTGCCCCGCTGATCCTGATCGGCCACAACGGCGGCTTGCACAAGCGGGAAGCCCGGCTGATGGCCCGGGCCCGGTACTCCGCGGCGAAGTACGGCTATGCGGTGGCCGCCATCGACCATCCCGGGCACGGTGTCCGGCCCCGTTCCGCCGTCGACGAGCAGGCTCGCGCCGACCTCCGCCGGGCGATGCAGTCCGGCGAGCCGGTCGACGAGATCTTCGAGTCCTTCGTCGGCCCGCTGGTCGAAAAGGCGGTCCCGGAATGGCGGACCACCCTGGACGCTCTCCTTGCGCTGCCCGAGATCGGCGGCCCGGTCGGGTACTCGGGGATGACCGCCATCGGCATTCGGCTGGCGGTGGTCGAACCGCGCATCGCGGCCGCCGGCTTCTTCGCCGGGGGTTTCGTGCCCCGCGCCCAGCGCGAGGAGGCCCGGCAGGTCACCATTCCGCTGCAGTTCCTGCTGCAGTGGGACGACGAGGGGAACGACCGGCAGCTGGCCCTGGACCTGTTCGACGCCTTCGGCACCAAGGAGAAGACGCTGCACGCCAATATGGGCGGGCACGCCGGCACCCCGTGGTTCGAGGTGGACGACGGGGACCGGTTCTTCGCCCGGCACCTGAAGTGAGGCCGGGCCGTCAGGCCGGCAGCAGACGCTAAGCGGTGTCGGCCAGGATGCCGCTCGTCGAGGACAGGTCCCGCCCCTCCTCGATGACGGCGGCCGGCAGATGCACAACCGCCCCGATCGCGGCGGTACCGGCCATCGGCGGTACCGGCCGGTCGGGGCGGCGCTCGGCCATCAGCGTCTCCACAGCTGGGCCCACGCCGTGAGGCACTCGGCCCGTACCTTGCGGATCGCCGGGCAGGCGACCGACTCGACCACCAGCGCCCGGGCCGGGGCCGGCGGCCAGCAGCCGGCCGTCTGCGAACCAAGCACAACATGGAGCACCCCACGCCAGATTCCACACCGAACGCTGGTCACAGGCCGAAGTGGTTACTACCCGGGGCTACTTGGGGTCTCATCGCTGCTTCCCGAGCGGAGGGCCTGAACGACCGTGATCGTTCTCAGCGCCAACGGCTGTACCGATGTCCACCAAGGCTGTCCATCAGGTCGACAACCTGGCATCCTGCCGCGTCGCCGAGAAGAACGGCTGCCAATCCGACAGGATCCTGCCGTCGGCTCCTCCCTCCTACCCTCTCGATGGTCATCTGCCTCGTTCCGCTCGTCCGCGCCGGGGCCCGCTTCGAACGCGGGCTCCTGGATGAGCGGCGGGAGGACTCCGCAGCCTGATCACGCCGCACGCGATCCGTTCAGACCGTGATCGCAAGCTTGCCCTGCACTCCGCCGGCAGCCAGCACCTCGTGTGCCTCGGCCAACTTCTCCAGTGGGAAGACCTGCTGCAAGTGCACCCGCAGCCTTCCCGCCTCGACCAGCTCGGTCAGTGCCTCCAGGCCGGCCGGGTCCGGCTCCACGCCGACCGCTGCGAAGCGTACGCCGGACCGCTCCGCCAGCTTCGGCAGGGTGGTGCTGGTCCGCTCCACCGCCGTCACCAGCACGCCGCCCTGCCGCAGCACGCCGAAGGAACGCTCGGCGTTCCCGCCACCCAGGGTCTCCAACACCACGTCCACCGGCGCATCCCGGAGCACCTCGGTGTAGTCCTGGGCCCGGTAGTCGATCAGCTGGTCCGCGCCCAACCCGCGCAGAAAGTCGTGCTTGCCCGCACTCGCCGTTCCCACCACCTCCGCGCCGAGGTGTTTGGCCAGCTGCACCGCGATGTGCCCGAGCCCGCCGCCCGCACCGTGGATCAGTACCCGTTGCCCTGGCCGCAGTTGCGCAATCTCCACCAGTGCGTGCCAGGCGGTCAGGCCGACCAGCGGCAGCGCCGAGGCCTCCTCGTGACTGATTCCTGCGGGCTTGCGAGCGAGCTGCCGCGCGGGGGCGACCAGGTACTCGGCGTTCGCCCCGGCCGCGGCCGGGAAGTACGGCATCCCGTAGACCTCGTCGCCGACCTTGAACCGGTGCACACCCGGATCGACCTGCTCGACCACCCCGGAGATGTCCCAGCCCAGGACGAAGGGCGGCTCGCCCAGCAACGGGAAGGCGCCGGAGCGGACGAACAGTTCCACGGGGTTGACGCTGGTCGCCTTGACGCGGACCAGCACCTGCGTCGGTCCGGGTGCCGGCTTGGGCGCGTCGTCGACGAGCTCCAGCACCTCGGGGCCGCCGAAAGTCTTCTGGGTGATCGCACGCATCGTGTTGCACTCCTGTTCGGAAGATCGCTTGGGATGTCCCTATCCTCGACGGGCCGGTAACCGTTGAACAGAAGGCACTTCAAAGGTATATAGGTACCTCATGGGTACTACTGACGACCTGCGCTTCTACGGTGGCGCGGATGCCTATCTCGCTGCCTGCCCCTCGCGCCAGATCTTGGACGTACTTGCCAACAAGTGGACCATGTTGGTCATGGGCGCACTGTCCGGCGGCCCGATGCGCTTTGGCGAGCTGCGGCGCCGACTGGAGGGCATCACCCAGAAGATGCTCACCCAGACCCTGCGCACCCTGGAGCGGGACGGCCTGGTCACCCGCACGGTCTACCCGACCATTCCACCCAAGGTCGAATACGCGGCCACCGGGCTGGGCGAGAGCGTCACCGCGCTGATGCACGCGATCCGCGTCTGGTCGGAGGAGAACATCAATGTCGTCCTGAACGCTCGCGACGCCTACGACGCGCGGGCCGCCCAGGAGGTACAGCCAGTCACCGCCTGATCGCCTTCGGCTCGGCAGCTTCGGACTGGTCATCGAGACCCAGCCCGGCTTGTACACCCTGCGCCACAAGTAGCCCCACGTCGCAGCTCAGCTCAGAACGCCAAAGTCCAGCGATCCACAACTCTTGACAATTGCTCGTCTGCCCGGACGAGACGAGCGACAACCCACAGGCCCTTCAGGACTACGCCAAGCGGCTTGTCGGCGCGTGTACTTGGTCCTGCCACTGGGACTGAGCGGGGCTGTACCGGGCCAGGAACCGTAGGTGCCGTACGGGCGTCTCTGCCGCCGCAAGTGGAGAGCACCGTCCGGCACCAACGACCTGGGGGGCATCCGCGATGGCCCGAAAGACCCGAAGAACCTGGAAGACCTGGAGACCCTGGAGAGCGGTGACCACCGCTCTCGCCATCCTGATCGGCCTGACCGCCGCCGGGGCGTCACCCGCCTCCGCCGACCCGGGCGGACCGGTCGCGCCCAACCTGGACCAGCACTGCGCCGTGCAGAACAGTGGCAGCGGTCCCATGACGATCGCGATACCCGTCGACCGGATCACCCTCAGCCTCGAGTCCGTCGGTTACGCGCCCGCCAACTCCACCATCACCGCCTTCTACACCATCAGCGGCAGCACCAGGACCGGCACCGCCACCGGCGCATTCGACACCGCCAGGAAGAACGCCACATTCAACTTCTCGGTGTCCAACCCGCCGCCGGGCGCGACACTGACCGTCACCTACCAGGTGTGGTGGCACGACGTCGGCGTCTACTACAGCAACTTCGTGAGCGCTCCGCTGGCTCCCTGCACCCGGGACAACACCACCTACGTCGACGCCTCGACGTGGAACGACTACGTGACGGTGACCGGCGTCTCCCAGCGGTGCGAGACCGTCGACCTCGGGGTCGGCGGCAGGCACGCCTATATCCGCGAGGACATCGTGACGGTGAACGTCGCGCACGGTTCGTCCTACTGGCCCTCGTGGTATGCGGGCCGGTCGGTCTGGGCCGACTACTGGATCGTCGGCCAGAAGACCTACACCTCGGGAACGTCCGGCGTCTTCGACTCCGATGGCAAGGCCACGCTGTCGTTCGTGATCATCGCTCCGACCACCGGCGCCGAACTCGACGTGCTGGCAAGCGGCCAAGCGGGCTCGCACACCTTCCCCGCCCATTCCTGGGCCACCATCGCCTGCTGACCCGGCTCCGACACCGAACAGCATCATCGACCCTGGGGGAGAGATCAAAATGACCAGGAGAGCACCAAGACCGCCAAGGCCATTGAGCGCACTGAGATCACGAAGAGCGCCGAGCGCACTGATCGCGAGTCTGGCCCTGCTCATCGGCCTGACCGCCGCCGGAGCGTCGCCCGCCTACGCCGGTCTGGACGGGCCGGTGGCGGCCTACGTGGACCAGCACTGCGGAATGGACACCACCCGGAGCGGTAGGACGACCACCGCCGTACCCGTGGACCGGGTCACCCTGAACCTGGAAGCCGTCTCACACGGCCCCGCCGACTCCAAGATCACCGCCGTCTACACCATCCCCGGCACCAGCAAATACGGCACGCTCTTCGGCCAGTTCGATCCGACCAAGGGAAACGTCACCTTCAACTACACGGTGGACAACCCGCCCGCCGACGCGACGCTGAGCATCAGCTACGAGGTCGCCTGGACCGACGGCACCTACTACAGCACTACGCTGACCCGCACCCTGCTCCACTGCACGCGGGACACCACGACCGGGGTCGACAGGGAGTGGTGGTTCGACGACGCCTACACCACCGCCTTCCAGCAGTGCACCACCGTCGGCACATGGCCGTACTCCATCCGCGCGGTGGACGTGACCGTGCACATCTCGCACGACCTCTCCGACGCATCCAGATTCGCGCGGGAACCGGTGTGGGTGGACTACTGGATTCCCGGCAAGAAGGGCTACACCTCGGGAACGTCGGGCACCACCGACTCCGTCGGTGATGCCTGGGTGACGTTCCGGCTGGTCGCCCCGCCCACCGGCGCCGAACTCGACATCCTGTCGAGCGTCAGGGAGGACACGAGCCGCACCTACCCCGTCCACAAGTGGGTCACGATCGGCTGCTGACCGGACCGGGTCACTGGGTCGTGCCCTCCGGGACCCAGCCAGAGCCGCCCGGCGGAAATTCGTAGGCGGGCCGGCCGTTGTCGCCACTCGTGCGGAACGGCCGCCCGTTGTCGTTGATCACCAGCGTGCCGCTGCGGGAACCGCTGGACCAGTGGGCGTCCAGCACCCAGGTCATGTCGTATGCGGAGGCGTCCGCCCTGATGCAGACGACCTCCGGGTCCGACTCGGGCCACTGGACGTTCAGTGGGGGCGGGTCGTGACGGACGTAGTGCCGGAGAGGCGGGATGGCGTGCTGGTCCATTTCGCGGACGGGCGACAGGAGACGTTCGACCTCGTGATCGGCGCGGACGGTGCCTGGTCCCGGGTCCGCCCGGCGGTCTCGTCCGCGACGCCGCAGTACACCGGCGTCACCTTGGTCGAGACCTCCCTGGACGACGTCGACACCCGCCACCCCGACCTCGCCCGGCTGGTCGGCGACGGTTCCGTGGCTGTGTACGGCGTGAACCGCACGCTCGTCGCCCAGCGCAACAGCGGCGGCCACGTCAAGGTATACGTCCAGTTCCGCGTGCCGCTGGACGGCACACCAACCCGGACCGGCCTATGGGCCTGAACCAGCGCGCGGGCCTGGGCCTGGCCGACGTCGAGGCCGCGCGATCGAGCCTGCCGGCTCTGTTCGGCGACTGGGCCGCTCCCGTCCTCGGCCTCCTCCGCCACGGCACAGCTTTCGTCCACCGCCCCCTCTACACCCTTCCGGTGTCCCACACTTGCTTTCTGGTCCCCCAAGCACCCCGCCTGGCACCGATCGACCGGACCTGCCGAGCGCGGGCTCGACCTGAGGTTGCCTCCGTGGTGAGCGACCTGGCCGAGGCCGGTCCCAAGAACGCCGGTAGCGGCAGCCGGCCGTCGGTGTTTCGGCGGTCACAGACGGACCATGTACGCACCCGGCGACCACAGCCGGTGATCACTACAGGTCTGCGTGCGAGCGACCATCAACAGGTTGGCGCCCGGCGCGAGATCGGCGGCCAGGGCCCGTCCAGGGGCCGTGGCTTCCAGGGCCTGGGTGATCAGGCGCCCCGGGGAGTCGGCCCCGGAATCGGCGATGTTCTCCGTGGAGAACCAGCGGCCACATCCTGACCTGCGTTTTTCCACCTGAATCTACCTGAATCCAGTAGGTCGTCGAGGTCTTCTCCCCGGCCGACGGTGCTGTGGTCGGAGTCGGCATGCGGCTGTAGCGGGACAGGTTCCAGGCGAACCGGTCGGTCAACAGCACGGCCAGCGCGGTGGGATCGGAGCGACTCAGGTACAACCTGCCCCAGGGGGCGGGAGCGTTCCGGCCGCCGAGCAGTTTCCGGTCCGCGGGGAGCCTTGTTCCGTTCGGCGTCACGGTGCGGGGATCGTCACCGGTGCGGGCCAGGTGGTCGAGTACTTCCCCGAGCCTGTGCTCACGGCTGCCTTCCGCGAGTGCCCCAGCCCGCCACTGCTCCAGCACCCGCGTGTTCTCCCGGATCCGTATCAGTGCGGTGCGGAACTGCCTCAGCGCGGCCAATGCCACCTTTTCTCGCTCGGCGTCCTCGTAAGACTGTTTCCTCGGCCCCAGCGCGGGAACACGGCGAGCCAACTCCTCGGTCACCGGCCCCGATGCCAGCCGCGGATCATCCTGCGGCAGCCCGCGTATTGCGTAGAGGGGCGCCCTGCCGTTGTTGCTTCCGACGGGCTGCGTTCGCCGGCGCTTGAGCATGGCCGCCGTCAGACCGCCACCCGGGATGGACGGACGGGTCAAGGCCGGCAACGGGCCACCGCCCTTCACCCGCTGTCCGGCCCGTGCGGAGGCGGATGCTCGGCACGGGCGAGGGCCTTCTGCACGGCACCCCGCTGGAACCTCACACGGGTGCCGATCGTGCCAGGGTCCGCAATCTGCCGGTGGAGGTGCGCCAGGATCGTCCCGAGCCGGACAGGTCAGGTCAGGTCAGGTGTCAGCTCAAGGTCAGGTCAGGTGACAGATCGGACATGGCGTGCCCCGTGCAGCGCCGCTACGGCCCCCGACCGCCGGCCCTGCCACTACGAATATTCGGCGAGCCGGCGGTAGGCGGCGCGCTGCTCCTCTTGCGCATGGATGAGGTGGTCGTCGGGGATCGGACCCCCAACCTGATTCGATTGCCTGTTTGATTCTCTTGCCGCCGAACCTTGACGACCATTGGGTTTGCGCCCATCGATTCCTGATGGCGCCTGTCAAGCCGCGAGGGCGGTGGGGGCGTGAGCCCGTAGCACCGGCCGTCACGCGACAGGGCCCAGGGGACGTTGACGCGGCGGGCGAGCGCGAGGACAGCCTGGGTGTGAGGCTTGCCCTCGGCACGCCTGCGGTCGTACGACCGGTGGGACTCCTCGCACTTTCCGATACCGAACAGTACGGAGACGCCGAAGACCCGCTGGACGCGGCGGCTGTATCGCCGGGGACGTCGCAGGTTTCCGCCGGCCTTGCCGGAGTCGCGCGGAACAGGTGCGACACCAACAAAGCCGCGAGGCGGTCCGGGGCAGGCGGCCGACCCTGATCCGCCAGAGCGCTATGCCCTCATTGCGTAGATATTCTGTGAGGTGTGATCGAGTCTGGACGGCCGCGGCTCCGTCGCCGCCACGGCCGGGGGAGGCTTGTGCGGCTGTCGCCGGTCATCCTGACCGTCGTCATCGCCAGCCTGGCATACGCCACTCCCCCGGAAATGGCCTTCAGTCGCCTCCTGCCCGCGGCGCCGGCCCTCGCCGCCGCCATGTGGCCGGTGCTCCCCACCGTCCTGCTGGGGACGGTCTGCCTTCTTCTCATGATCGGCCTCAGCCTCGTGTTCCCCGGTCTGGGGACGTGGTGGACGGCTGCGGGGATCATCGCGGTCACCGTGGCGGCCGCGTACGGAAGTCATGTCCGGCTCCAGCGGGAGCGGACCCTCTTTCAGGTGCGGCTCGTCGCCGACGCTGCGCAGCAGGTGGTGCTGAGTCCCATGCCGCGCCGCTTCGGGAGCGTCGAGATCGAGTCGCTGTATCTCGCGGCCGCGGCGGAGGCTCGTATCGGCGGGGACTTCTACGAGGTGGTCGACACGAAGTACGGGGTCAGGCTGCTCATCGGTGACGTGCGGGGCAAGGGCCTGCCGGCAGTGGGGGCGGCCGCGGCGATCGTCAACGCCTTCCGGGAGGCGGCCTACGGCGAGGCCGACATGGTCGCCGTCGCGCGCCGACTGGACGCCAGCAGCACCCGTTACAACGCCGCCTTTCCCCCGGAGGGGCCGATGGAGCGCTTCGCCACCGCCCTTCTCGTAGAGATCCCGCACGATGACAGGCATATCGAGATCCTCAACTGCGGACATCCCCCGCCACTGCTCCTGAACCACGGGGAACTCCGGGCCCTCGAGCCCACCACCCCCTCGCCACTGCTCAACCTCGCGGAGTTGATCGGCGATCACTACAACGTCGACACCTTCGACTTCACCCCCGGCGACCTGCTGCTTCTCTATACCGACGGGGTCGCCGAGGCCCGCGCCCGAGACGGCGAGTTCTTCCCGCTGGCGGCCTGGATGCGCCGACAGCCCCCGACGCCGCCCCACGAGCTGCTCACGGCCCTTCACCGGGACCTCCTCCACTACAGCAAAGGACGCCTTGACGACGACATCGCCGCCCTCGCCGTGCGCCTGTGCGAACCCTCGGAGTAAGCCCGGCCCAGATCGCGGCCACGTGCTGCCTCCTTGCGGTGTGCTGCCGGCACCTCCCACGGACGACCTCTCCGTCGATTCCCCGCGGGCGATCATTCGCAATTCCTGACTGACGGCCGGGTCGGCGTCGGGCGGCCAATCGATGGTTGCGTCCGAGGAAGTGGTGTACGGGTTCGACCTGATCCAGGGGTTTGCTCAGGCATCGGGGTGAGGCATGGGCGAACCAGTGCAAGCGCGGTGAGCGGCAGCATCAGCCCGGGCAGCGCGGGGAGGACGAGGAACCCCGTCCGGCCGGTGTCGACGCCCGCCCTCAGTGGGGAACAGGGGCCTACGGCTCCTGCCACTTGTCCGGCCCCGGGTCTCGGCCCTCGGCGCGCTCGACCAGGCGGTCCAGGTAGTGGGTCCAGCCCTCGAAGTGGGGGGCGCAGGCCTCGGGGGGCAGGTCGCGGTGGACCAGGGTGAGCAGGGTGCCCTCGCCGTCGGGGGTCAGGGTCACCTCGACCGTACTGGCCCCGGGCGGCACCCCCATGGCGCCGCCCACCAAGCCCCAGGTGAAGACCACCCGGTGGTACGGGTCCACGGCCAGGAACTCGCCGGCGACGTGGTGGTCGGCGTTGACGTTGGTCCGGTACGCCCCGCCCGGGGTGAAGGAGAACTCGCCGTCTTTGCCCATCCAGGAGAGCCACTTCTCCCGGTCGGTGAAGAACGAGAACACCGTCTCCGGGCGGGCGGCGATCCGCCGCTCCAGAACCACCTGATCGGTCGTCATCCGCCGGTCCCCTTCGGCTCCTCCGCCCGTTCGGCCGCTTCCGCTGCTTCGGTTGCTTCCGCCAGTTCGGCGAGCACGTCCAGCTTGTCGGCCCACATCGACTGCAGATAGGCCGCCAGTGGCCCCATCGCCTCCCGGTCGGCCCGGTAGTACCGCTTGCGGCCCTCCTGGCGCAACGTGACCAGGCCCGCCTCGCGCAGCACCTTCAGGTGCTGGGAGACCGCGCCGAAGGTCACCTCGAACCGCTCGGCGATGTCGCCCGCGCACAGCTCGTCCTCCCAGACCAGCCGCAGGATCTCTCGTCGGCGGGGTTCGGCTATCGCTTGGACCGCTTCCATGGCTGTCATTTTAGTCAGGGCTTCAGCTTGCGCTCCGCCTGTGGTCATTTTAGTCTCGCCTTAATCAATGAATCCGAGACCCGCCGAGCCCCAGAGCACCGAGGACCCCACCATGCAGACCGCAATGACCGAGTTCGCCACCCTGTTCGCCCGCACCGTCGAGGCCGTCCCGGCCGACCGGCTGACCGCTGCCACCCCGTGCGAGCAGTACACCGTCGCCGACCTGCTCGCCCACCTCGGCGGCGTGCTCCCCGACGCCGAGCGCGCGGCCGCCAAGCTCCCCCGCACCGGCGAGCCCACCCCCGTCACCGAGCCCGCCGCGGTGGCGGCCAGCGCCGAGCGCGCTGCCGCGGCCTGGCTGCGGCCGGAGGCGATGACCGGCGAGACCGACTTCGGCCCCAACGCCCTCCCCGCGAGCGTCGCCGCCGCCATCACCCTGCAGGAGCTCGCCCTGCACGGCTGGGACCTGGCCCGCGCCGTCGGCCTGCCGTTCCCGGTCGGCGAGGAGGCTGCCATCCAGCTGCTCGGCGTGGTCGAGCAGATCGCCGGCCAGGCCCGCGCCAACGGCGGCTACGGCCCGGCCGTCACCGCCCCGGTCGACGCCTCCGCCTTCGACCGCGCGCTCGCCCTCAGCGGCCGCACCCCGGGCTGGATCGGCTGACCCACCAACGGATGGTCGGTGGTCAGCCATACCCGGGGCCGACCCACCGACCGCGATCGCCCTGGCGGGCGGTCACACCCGGCGCTCCCGAAATGTGGATCAGAGCAGCTTTCCACGACCGCCGCCGGAAACGCTGCCCGACCTTCCCGGCGCATGAGCAGAACCCCACAGCACGACGTTGGACACGCCCTCGTCCATCCGGTGTCGCCCGGGCCTCTCCTCCGGCAACGCCATGGCCCTGAGACCCGGCCGCTCACCACCGCCCGGCAGTGACGCAATCGCGAGTTGGCCATGTTCATGTGCATGAAGCGGGTCTTCGAAGGCGAGGCCCTCGAGCTCACCTCGTCCGGCGGCGATCGGAGCGCCTCCGCCTCAGCGGTGGCCGTCCGCCACGCCCGCGACAAGGACAACCTTGTGTGCCTGCTTCCCCACGTCGGCGGCACGTGTTGCCAGCTGGTGCGGCGTCCTGCTGGGGAGGGGCCTTTAACGCTTTGCCGGTGCCGTTCGACTCCTTCGGTGTGAAGGGACAACAGTTAACGCCTCTCCTAGGCTTGGCACCACTTGCGCCGGTCGTCGCCACGGGCGGTCTGCCGTGGGTGGTGCTTCCCGTGCTGGGGGCTTTGAGCTGGGCAGGTGTGTGGGTTGCCGAATGGCAGCGTCGCCGCACCTTGTCGACAGTGCTGCGCCAGGCGCCGCCCGGCACGGTGGTTGAGCAGGAGCGGGGCATCGGGGGGCCGGGTATGCGCATCAGGGTCGGAGGTTCCGGTGTGCGGGCTCGCCGGGGGCGGTGAGGAATGGGGATACTCGGCCCGGAGGACCAAGCTCGCGTGACAGCTCTGTTCGACGAGTTGTACGAGCCGTTGCGCCGTTTCCTCTCCCGCTACGGCAAGGAGTCCGGTACGGACTTGTCCTCCGACCGCGACATCGTGATGGGTGCCTTCAGAGCAGCGATCGAACAATGGGAAGACTTTGGGACATTGAGCGAAAAGCATCAGGAGGCATGGCTGTTCGCTGTCTGCCGCAACCACCGGATCGACGAGCTGCGACGACAGGGCCGCCTGGGTGCCCTCATGGAACAGAAGTGGGCGCTGGAACGGACATGGCAGGAGAATCCGGAGCAAGTTGTTCTGGACCGCCTGGCGGTGGCCAAATGCGTCATGGTCTTGAACGACATGCCCCCCGCACGGCGAGCGGTAGCCACGATGGCGTGGCTGCTGCAGATGGCCACGAAGGAGATTGCCACGGAGCTGGACATGAGTCCGGGAAACGTCCGGGTACACCTGTGCCACGCGCGCAGCGCCCTCAGGGAACAGGTGGGCCCCTACTTGTCGTTCCCGGTCAAGGACCGTGACGATGGACGGGAGAGGAGGAGAGCATGAGCAGGCAGCCGCGAAACCCGGACGCAGCGACCGAGGACACCCCGGTCTACGTCATCTCGGTGGCGGCCCAGCTCTCCGGACTCCACCCGCAGACGCTGCGCCAGTACGACCGCCTCGGTCTGGTCTCCCCCGACCGCACGGCCGGCCGTGGCCGCCGCTACTCGGCCCGCGACATCGAACGACTCCGCCAGGTACAGCAGTTGTCGCAGAACGAGGGCATCAACCTGGCCGGCCTCAAGCACATCATCGAACTGGAGAACCAGGTCGCCGCGCTCCAGTCCCGCGTCGCGGAGACGCAGTCCGCAGTGGAGGGCGCGGCAGCGGTGCTCCGGCTGCGCGAGACCGCGGGGCAGCTTCCCTACCGACGCGGCCCGGCCTCGTACCAGGAACTCCGGGACAGCACTCCGACCGTCGTGTGGCGGCCGCAACGCCCGGACGAGGGTGTGGACCAGGGTGTCCGCAGCACCGGCGATCGACGCATCGAGCCACAGGAACCACAGCGCCTGGATCAGGACGGTACCGAAAACGCTTCGGACCAGGACCTGACGGATTTGATGAACCAGGCAGTACAGCAACTCGGGACACCGCCCCCACCCCAGGAGATGGAGGAAGACAGGAACGAACTACTTTCCTGGTTGCAGGACGCAGACGCTGCAACACCGCCCGCCACCACACCGGGAAACCAACCGGCCGAGGCTGCCCGGCCGCCCAGGCACAACCCTCATGAAGGAAGCCGGGACTCTCCAGTCCCGACGGAAGACACCCCGGTCTACGTCATCTCGGTGGCGGCCCAGCTCTCCGGACTCCACCCGCAGACGCTGCGCCAGTACGACCGCCTCGGTCTGGTCTCCCCCGACCGCACGGCCGGCCGTGGCCGCCGCTACTCGGCCCGCGACATCGAACGACTCCGCCAGGTACAGCAGTTGTCGCAGGACGAGGGCATCAACCTGGCCGGCCTCAAGCACATCATCGAACTGGAGGACCAGGTCGCCGCGCTCCAGTCCCGCGTCGCGGAACTGGATGCGGCCCTGGAGAGGGCGACGGCCGCGTTTGTGCAGCGCGAGGCCACCGTCCGCGCCTCCTACCGGCGCGACCTGGTCCCGTACCAGGAGGCGCAGGAGAACAGCGCGCTGGTGGAGTGGCGGCCGCGGCCTCGTCCACCGGCATAGCCGCCCTGCACATAGCGCCACACGACGGTGCCACACCGCCTGTTCGGGTGTCAGCGGGCCGCAGGGCGCCTCGCGCTTCCACACGCACCCCGATCGGGCTGCCTTTCGCTGCCTTGGGGAAGGATGAGTGGTGCGCAGGGGCGATCAGGACACGGAGCATCAACAAGCCTTCATGCATGGGCTGTTGGTTAAGGTGCCTGGACGCGAAGACGCCGCAGCGCCGGTCCTCATGGCCCGTCGGGCAGCTCCAGCTGGGAGGCCATGAGGCGGACGACCTCCGTCTGGTGCTGGGCCAGGAAGAAGTGACCGCCGGCAAAGACCTTCAGCGTGAAGGGGCCGTCGGTGTGCCCGGACCAGGCGGCGGCCTCCTCCAGGGTTACCTTCGGGTCGTCGTCGCCGACGAGACAGGTCACGGGGCAGCGCAGGGGAGGTCCGGGTTCCCAGGTGTAGGTTTCGGCCGCGCGGTAGTCCGCCCGGATGGCCGGGAGGATCATGCGCAGGACTTCCTCGTCTCCCAGCAGCTGGGGGTTGGTGCCGCTGAGGCCGCGCATCTCGGCGACGAGGCCGTCGTCGTCGCGCAGGTGGACGGTCTCGTCGCGGTGCCTGGACGGGGCACGGCGGCCGGAGGCGATGAGGGCGGCGGGCACGATGCCCCGCTCCTGCTCCAGCCGTCGGGTGATCTCGTAGGCGAGGGAGGCGCCCATGCTGTGGCCGAACACGGCGATGGGCCGGTCGGTCCAGGGCAGGAGGGCCTCGTAGACCTTGTCCGCGAGCGCCGGTACGGAGTCCAGGAGCGGTTCGCTGCGGCGGTCCTGGCGGCCGGGGTACTGCACGCACAGCACGTCCACGCTGTCGGGCATGGACCGGGACACGGGGAAGTAGAAGCTGGCGGAGCCGCCCGCGTGGGGCAGGCAGACCAGCCGGAGGCGGCTGTCGGGGCGCGGGTGGAACCTGCGGATCCAGAGGCCGTTGTCCTCGGTGAGCGGGGAGTTCACGGAATCTTGCCTTTTCGGTTTCAGTTCGATCGCCCGCCCTGCGGGGCGCTCGCCGGGTGGAGGAGAGGCGGGGCGCTTCGGGCCCCTCCCACCGCTCGTCAGGAAGCCGCGAGGTCCTCCTTGATGATGCGCTCCACGTTCCGCTCCGCCAGCGCCGTGATGGTCACGAACGGGTTGACGCCGATGCTGCCGGGGATGAGCGAGCCGTCGGTCACGTAGAGGTTCTTGTATCCGGCGACACGGCCGTAGTTGTCGGTGGCCCTGCCGAGGACGCAGCCGCCGAGCGGGTGGTAGCAGAAGTCGTCGGCGAAGGCCTTGATCTGCTTGCCGAAGAGGTCGTACCGGTAGATGGTGGCGTTGGCCTTGTTGATGCGGTCGAACAGCGACTTCGCGGCCGCGACCGCGGGCGCGTTCTGGTCCCGGGTCCAGCGCAGGTCCGCCCGGTCCTTGGCGGCGTCGTAGACGAAGGTGCCGCGCTCCGGGTTCTTGGTGATGGCCAGGTAGAGGCTGACCCAGGTCTCGACACCCGCCGGCATGGGGGCGATCTCGGCGAAGACGGGGGTGTTCGGGTTGTCCCAGTCGTCGATGCCGAGGGCGGGGATCGACGACTGCTTGGTGCCCGTGGGGTTCCACATGTGGTTGGCGCGGGCGGTCATGATGTTGCCGTTGGGGCCCCAGCCTCCGCCGACCTCGGAGCTGAGGTTCGGAAGAGTGCCGGTCTCCCGGGCACGCAGCAGCAGTTCGGTCGAGCCGAGGCTGCCGGCGCCGAGGAAGAGGTGGCGGCAGGAAATCTCCTTGGTCGCGAGCAGCTTGCCGTCGGTGTCCTTCTGCTCGACGGTCAGCAGGTACGTGCCGTCGTTCTGCTGACGGATCGTCCTGACCTGGTGCAAGGTCTCGATGGTGACCTTGCCGGTGCCCAGGGCGGCCGCCAGGTAGCTCTTGTCGAGTGAGACCTTGCCGTGGTTGTTGCCGTAGATGACCTCGGCCGCCAGCGCGGACTTGGGCACCGCGCCGTCCGCCTCACGGCGCATGTAGTCCCAGTCGTAGACGTTGGGCACGAAGGTGGTGCCCAGGCCCGCATTCGAGGCCTGCTGGCGCGAGACACGCGCGAACGTGTACCAGTCGGTCTGCTCGAACCAGCTCTTGTCGATGTTGTTGACCCGGAGGGTGGAGTTCGCGCGCGGGAAGTACTTGGTGTACATCTCGTCGGCGTCGACCTGGGGCAGCACCTCCTCGAAGTACGAGCGCCGGGGCGTGACCGCCATGCCGCCGTTGACGAGCGAGCCGCCGCCGACACCGCGTCCCACATACACGGACATCTGGTCGAAGTTGACCCGGTCCAGGACACCGGCGTAGGGCTCGATGTCCCGGTTGGCGAGGTCGAGCCAGAGGAAGGAGCCGAGCGGGGCCTCGGTGCGGGTCTTGAACCAGCTGGAGCGCCTGTCGGGCTTGAGCATCCCGCAGAATACGTTGCCGTCCGGACCGGGCTGGTTCCACAGCTGGCCCATCTCCAGCATCAGGGTGGGGACCCCTGCCTCGCCGAGACGCAGGGCGGAGACGGCCGCGCCGTATCCGGTGCCGACCACGATGGCGGGGACGAACGTGCCGCCGGAACCACTGGTTGCGGTGGCAGCGGCCGCCCGGGGGGCGGCGGTGATCGTGGTCTGCCCCGCGAGCGCGGCGGCGCCCAAGGCCGCCAGGCCGAGCATGCGGCGACGCGACAGAGGCTGGTGTGCAATCACGCTGTGTCTCCTGAGCTTTGGGGAGAGGAAAGATGGATCGGAAGGCCGGCCGGAGCGGCGCGGCCCGGGGTGGAACGAACCGTGTGGAGACCGCGCAACGGCCGTCGACGAAGTCCGGATCGGGCACGCCGGCCCTGTGGAGGCCGGGCCCGGGGGTTCGGGTACCAGGGGTACGGAAGAGGGCGTCACGGTACGGGCCCGCTCCCGGGCGTGGGCAGCGCTCAGGCGTGCCTTCAGGCGTCCGCCGAGCAGGGCAGCAGAGGGCAGGACGCGGCCGGTTCGGACCGTCCGGCGGCCCGGAGCCCGCGGTAGGCGCCGGAGGGGTGCGTCTCCACGGCGAGCGAACTCATGCGAGCCGTTCCGCCATGTGCTTGCCGGGCACTTCGTGAGCGGCGGGTCGGGCAACCCTGCGTTCGGCCCGGGTGAACGCTGCCGCGGCCACCGGCCCGAGCGGGTGCCCGGCGTGAGCCCCGTGCCCGCTCACTTCACGAAGTCGTCCACGACCTCGGGCGGCCAGGTGCCGACCTTGAGCACGCCCATGGAGTAGGCGCGGGAGACCAGCGCGGCGCGGTTGGGCACCTTCAGCTTCCGCAGCAGGCAGGTCACGTGGTACTCGACGCCCTGCCGGCTGAGGTAGAGCCTTGCCGCCAAGGGGACGGTGGAGACGCCGGCGGCGATGCCTTCGAGGATGCGTGCGTCCATCGCGGAGAGAATCTTCTTGCGTTTGGTCACCACACGTGTCCCCTCGGCGTCCCCCGCCGTGGGCATCATGACCAGGATCGCGGTCGTGTCGGGCAGACCACCGCGCACCGCGACCGCGGTGAGGGGAACGGTGAAGGCGGACTCCTCCCCGGGCCCCACGGCAATGACGGGCGTGACGAATCGCTGGTGCTTCCCTTCCAGTAAATTGGAGAATTGGCGCACCAGCGGCTGCTGCACGCTCGGGTGAACTACGTCACGAAAATTGCGGCCGCATATGTCCTCGGACGAGCCGTTGAACTGCCGGAAGAACTCCTGGTTCGCCTGCTGGATCGTCAACGTTTTATCGAGGCTCGCCATGCACAGGCCCGGAGCTGCAGGTGCTGGACTCAGCAAGAGAGGGCTCCCTGTCGGAAAACTTGAGCGCGAAATCAATTCGGAGGCTGGCGAGCGGCGGTGAAGGCCGTCAGCAGGGGCGTCATCGACCCTGCTACCAGCGGTATCTCCAGATGCTGACCATCCTGCGTCATCACCCTTGCGGGGTCCTGGTCGAGCCACTGGCGCACCCTTGCCATCGCTCGCCATCGTTTTCCGGACCTTCCGTCGAAATCCTTGCCGAACACCTGCCGCTTTCTTGCCAATCGATGGGCCTCGAGCCTGGAATGCGCTTTCCCTATGTCAAGATCCACAGGGGACGGTGTGAGACCAGCCAGCTCGAGACGCTCCGCCAGCCAGCCGTATACGAAAGAACGATGGGGACGTTCATGCCTGCACATCCGACCGCAAACGTGTCACCTACAACGACCGGCCGGGCTGAGCTCTTGCTGAGCGTTCTGGGGCCCATGTCGGCGCGACGCGACGGGCATGAACTACCGCTCGGCCCGCCACGCCGGCGAACACTGCTCGCCCTGCTGCTCATCCGCCTTGGCCGCGTGGTGCCCACCGAACTGCTCGTCGAGGAACTGTGGGGTGACGGAGCGCCCCGTCACGCCGTCGCAACACTCCAGAGTCATGTCTCTCATCTGCGCCGGGCCCTGGACACAGCGGCGGGAACGGGCCGGCTTTCGGTGCTGCGTCATCGGACGCCCGGTTACGTCCTCGAGCTCGATCCCGAACAGGTCGACGCCTGCCGCTTCGAGCGTCTGGTCACCGACGGAC
The DNA here is from genome assembly GCF_040642095.1 of Streptomyces sp. NPDC020362. Classification (NCBI taxonomy): domain Bacteria; kingdom Bacillati; phylum Actinomycetota; class Actinomycetes; order Kitasatosporales; family Streptomycetaceae; genus Streptomyces; species Streptomyces sp. NPDC020362. The sequence continues at coordinate 14,407 of NZ_JBFAET010000004.1, read as the reverse complement.
GGCGACTGCTGGAGCAGCACGATCCGGGCACCGCGCACGCCCGGCTCACCGAAGCCCTGGGGCTGTGGCGCGGCTCGCCGTACGCGGAGTTCGACAGCCATCCGCCGCTCAGCGACGAGTGCACCCGACTCGAACAGATCCGGCTCACCGCCGTGGAGTCCAGCGCGGAGGCGCGGCTGGCTCTCGGCGCGGCCGAAGAGGTCGCCGCCGATCTGGACGGGGAGGCGCGCCGCCATCCCACACGGGAGCGGCTGGTCGGCCACCTCATGACGGCGCTGTCCCGGCTCGGGCGGCAGGCCGAGGCGCTCGAGGTCTACGAGCGGACGCGTAGTCATCTGGTCGAGGAGTTCGGTGTGGACACCGCAGCCGAACTACGCCGGGTCAGAAACGCGATCCTGCGCCAGGAGCCGGGAGCGAGCGCCCCTTCGAAGAAGCCCTCTCCCGCACCGCGTGAGTCCACCGGAGCGTCACACGTCCCGCGCGTGAGGAACGAGGTCGGTGACGACGGAGTACCGGACTCCGCGGGCTTCGAGGGCTCCGGGGACGGCAGGACGGCCGTCACGACCCGGGGGCACGGCCGAGCGGCGGCAACCGACGACGCCAACGGGACGGACGACTTCGGCACGGCCGTCGAACGCGAGGGGACCACGGGGACCGACGCGCCCCCGGAGACACGAACCGATGTGCCGCCGGGCGCGGGGTCGGACGCCGTCGGCACGCAAGCCGGGACAGCCCGGCGGCGGCCTGCACCCTGGCCGGAACATGAGCCGGCAGCCGCTCCGGGGGGCGGCGAGTCCCCGGAGTCCGGGTCGGGGTGGACGGCTGCCCATTCGCCGTTCACCGGCCGCAGCCAGGAACTCGACCGCCTGACGACCGCCGCCGCGAGCGTGGTCGTGGGCCACGGCCACGTGGCCGGCGTCCTCGGCCCCCCAGGAGTCGGAAAGACCCGCCTGCTGCTGGAACTTGCGGCCCGTCTGGAGAGCATGGACGCGCAGGAGAAGGACTCCAGGCTGGAGGTGGTCTGGAGCCACTGCTTCCCCGGCGAAGGCGTCCCCGCCTACTGGCTGTGGACCCAGATCCTGCGGCGGCTGTCCGCCACCCGGCCGGATGCCTTCCGCGAGGCGACAGAACCGTACGGCGCCCTGCTCGCCCCACTGATGCCCGAGCGGTCGACGGCCCGGACCGGGGGCCCGAAATGGGCCTCCGACTGGAGCCAGGCCCGCTTCCTCGCCCACGACGCGGTCTGCGAGGTGCTACTCACCCTCGCCGGGCAACACCCCCTCGTGCTGCTCCTCGAAGATCTGCAATGGGCGGACACCGCCTCCCTCGACCTGCTCAGGTTGCTGAGCACCCGCTGCCAGGGCCATCCGATCGGCATCGTGCTCACGGCCCGGAAGTTCGAGGCCGAGTCGGACGCGACGCTGCGCCGGATGGTCTCCGACGTGCTGCGTGGCCCCAGGACCGAGACGCTGCGGCTCTGCGGGCTCTCCCTGCAGGCCGTCGGCGCCCTCGTCGAAGCACATGCAGGCTCTGGTGTGGACCCGAAGGTCGTCGAGGTGCTGCACCGGCGCAGCGAAGGCAACCCGTACTTCGTGATGCAGCTCCTCTCCCTCGTGGGCGATGCGCGTAAACTCCATCGCCCGGATGCGGTCGACAGGCTCCTGGCTCACATTCCCACCGGCGTACGCGAGGCGCTGCACCAGCGGTTCACCGCGCTGCCCGAGCCGGTCCTGCGGGTGCTTCGGCTGTGCGCCGTCATCGGCGCCGAGGTGGACACCGACCTGTTGCACCGGACCGCCACCCGCGACGAACCGGTCGTCGCGGGTCTTGAGTCGGCCATCCGTGCCGGCCTGCTCGGGGAGGACCCGCACCATCCGGGGCAGCTGCACTTCGCTCACGCCCTGGTCCAGGAAACGCTCGTCGACGAGCTTCCCCGTGAGGACCGCCACCGCCTGCACGCCAGGGTCGCCGACGCACTGTGCGCACGCAGGCGCGGGCACGTGGGGGACGAGGAGATCGAGCGGGTGGCACATCACAGCTGGCACGCCAAGAGTGCACTGCCCGCCGTCGAGGTGCTGCCTCGGCTGCTGCTCGCCGCGGAACACGCCGAGCAGTCCATGGCGTACGAGCAGGTGGAGATCTGGCTGCGCCGCGCAGTGCACCTGGTCGGCTTCCTGCCGCCGGACGATTCCGACACGGTGCGCCTGGAGCAGAAGCTGCACATCCAACTCGGCCAGGTACTCGCCACCACTCGCGGCTACGGCCACCCCGAGGCCGAGACGGCACTGACGCGCGGTCGCACCCTCAGCACGGCCACTCATGCCCCCGAGGACCCGTCGGTGCTCTGGGCGCTGTGCGCGGCACACCTGGTCACCGGCCGCTACGACGCCTCGCGGCAGTTGTCCGGCCTGCTGCGGGAGATCTCGCGGCAGACCCGGGAGCCGGTGGCGGCGCTCGGTGCGGCGTACGGCGAAGGCATCGTGCTGCACGTGCGCGGAATGCTGCCGCAGGCACTCGCCGAACTGGAGCGCGGCGTCGCCATGGCGGATCGCTTCGCCGACGAGGGTCATGCGCTGGCGCGTACCTTCCAGCACGACCCACGCGTCTCCTGCCGCTCCTACGACACCTTCACCCACTGGCTCCTCGGACACCGGCAGACCGCCGGTGCGCGCCGACGTGAGCTGTTGAGCCTCACCGAGTACGAAAGCAGGCCGTCCGACCGCTCCTTCGCGCTGTACGTGGACGCAGTCGTGGCGGCTTGGGAGGGTGACACCCGCACCGCACTCGCCTCGAGCGACGAGGGCGTCCGCGTTGCGGGCGAACATGGACTTCTCTACTGGAAGGCCATGCTGGGCGTCGTCAAAGGGTGGGGCCTGGTGCACGCCGGAGATCACGACGACGGCTTCGCCCTCATGCACACCTCGCTCGCCGAATTGGGCGAGTCAAGGACGTACTTGCGCCACCCGCTCCACCTGGGCCTGCTGGGCCAGGCGCAACATCACGGCGGGCGGATCGAGGAGGCGAGGACCACCTTCCGGATGCTGCTGGCCGCCGTCGAACAGCGCCGCGAGCGCGTGTACCTCCACCCGGCACTGCCCGCGACCCCTCTGCTCCACGAACTGCTGGGCCACGGTGCCGACGAGGCGCTCGCCGGCCGGGGCCCGGCATGGGACGGGCCCGACTCCGGCCGATGAGCGTGGTGGACGGCTCCCGGGGAGCCAGCCCTCGTACGGTTGGGGCCCCACGCCTCGCGGCCGACGCCGCTCAGTCCTCGAAGAGCGCGACCGCCTGTACCGGACAGGCCATGGGGACGTCGCGCACCCGCGGGTCCCCCGCCCCGTCCTCATGTCCCGGGACCAGGGCGACCAGCGCGTCGTCGTCCTGCGTGAAGACGCCCGGTGCGGTCATGACGCACTGGCCGGAGCCGATGCACCGGTCGCGGTCGATGGTGATGCGCATGGCGTGGCCCGCCTCCCTTCCTTCCGTTCCTTCCGCCCGGGTCCTCACCAGGTGACGGGGAGCTCGATCGGGCCCTGGGCGTCGTGGCCGGCCTTGATGGGCACCTCGTCCAGGGGTACGGCCAGCCGCAGGCCCGGGATGCGTGCGAAGAGCGCGCCAAGGGCGATCTCGAGCTCGGCGCGGGCGAGGTTCTGCCCCAGGCACTGATGGATGCCGTGGCCGAAGCCGACGTGGTGACGTGCGTTGCGCCGGGCGTCGAAGATGTCGGGGTTCTCGTACGCCCTGGCGTCGCGGTTCATCAGCGTGATGGAGACCAGCACCGCGTCCCCGGCCTTGATGGTCTCGCCGCCGACCTCGATGTCCTCCTTGGCCATCCGGACCATGTAGTCGGAGACGGAGGTGAACCGCAGCAGCTCCTCGACCACTCCGGAGACCGCATCGGGGTCGCGCAGCAGCACCTCGATCTGCTCGGGGTGCTGCATGAGCGTGAGGGCTCCGAGGGCGATCGCGTTGACGGTGGTCTCGTGACCCGCCACCAGCAGGACCAGCGCGATCATGACCACCTCGTTGTGGTCCAGGTCGCCCTCCTCCAACTGGCGTGCGATCAGCTCGTCCAGCAGGCCGTCCCCGGGCTCGGCCTGCTTCTTCCCGACCAGGCCGTGCAGATACTTGTACAGCTCGCCGAAGGCAGCGTCGGCCTCCGCCGACGTCGCGGCGCCCACGAAGTTGCGCGAGCACTCCTCGAAGAAGTCGTGGTCGCCGTACGGGACGCCGAGGAGCTCACAGATCGCCATGGAGGGCACGGGCAGGGCGAAGGCCGACACCAGGTCTGCGACCGGCCCCTTCGCCAGCATGTCGTCCAGGAGCCGGTCGACCAGGCTCTGAATCCTGGGACGGATGGCGTTCATGCGCTTGACGCCGAAGCTGGGGATCAGCATGCGCCGCTGCCGGGCGTGCAGGGGGTCGTCGACGCCGATCAGCGGGAACGCGAGCCCGCCGCGGCCCTCGGTGCGCTGGACGACGACGGGGAAGTCCGGGTGACCCCAGTCGGAAGACAGCCGGGGATCGACGAGCAGCGCCCGTCCCTCGGCATGCCCGGTGACCAGCCACGCCGGTCGGCCGTCGAACAGCGTGACCTGCGTCAGCGGGCTCTCGCCCCGCCATTCCGCGTAGGCCTTCGGCGGCTGGTACGGGCAGGTCCTGTTCTGGGGGAAGGACGGGGCCGTCGACCCGGTGGGGCGGATTTCGGTCTCGGTCATGTCGTGCCTTTCAGACAATCGGCAGTGCGGTCGTTCATCGATACGTGCATCGCTGCGGGAAACGGTTTCAGTCCGTCACCAGGACGCCTTGCGCCATCCGGTCGGCACCCGGTCGTCCGGCCCCGGACCCTTGGTCGGGCAAGCAGACCGCGGGCCGCTGTCACGGTCTCCACGGCACCGCCGTGGTCGACCTGTCGGCCGTCGGAGTGCTCGGTCACCGACGGGACGCCGGGCGCGTGCCGGGACACGGAGTACGAACCGTTGCCGTGCTCGGTGACGGCGGTCTCGGTGAGCGGGACTGCGCGCGGGGGCGCCCGGGGACGCGTCCGCCGTTGCGTCGGGCTGTGGCGGTGCGGCAAGGGCTGCGGGGTCGGTCAGCGCGAGGGCCGCGGCAGCGGCGGGAGAGTCGCGGCGGCACCAGGACCGACCTGCGGGATCTCCGTGTCCGGCGGCTGTGCGCCCCAGGCAGGGCAACCCCTGGTGTTCACGGCGGCCTTGGCCGCCCCCGGCGCGGCCCAGCGACGGAAGGCGCGATCAGCGCACGCGGTCCGCGGGCGCCGATCTCCTGTGGGAGTGGGCCGTGGTGCGCGGGTCACCAGGTGACGGGCAGCTCGTGCACGCCGTAGAAGACCATGTCGTGGCGGAAGCGGAGCTCCTCGACGGGCTTGGCCAGGCGCAGGGTCGGGAAGCGGCGGAACAGGGTCTCGAAGACGATCTGCAGCTCGATTCGGGCGAGTTGCTGGCCTATGCACTGGTGTGCGCCGAAGCCGAAGGCCAGATGCGGGGCGGGGCGGCGGGTGATGTCGAAACGCTGCGGCTCCTCCACGAAGGCGGGGTCGAAGTCGGCGGCGAGGACGTGCGCGACGACCTGCTCGCCCTTGGCGATGCGCACGCCACCGAGCTCGACGTCCCGGGTGGCGACGCGCTCGCCGCCGAACTGGCCGATGGTGAGGTAACGCAGCAGCTCCTCGACCGCGTTGCCGACCAGCGACGGGTCCTCGCGAAGCAGGGCCAGCTGGTCGGGGCGGTCGAGGAGCAGCGCCGCACCGAGGCCGATCATGCAGGCGGTGGTGTCGTGGGCCGCTATCAGCAGGGTGCCGGCCGCGTTCATGAGGAACATGTCGTCGACGACGCCATCGGGGTCCTCGGTGGTGATCAACGCCGAGATCAGGTCGTCCCCGGGGTCGGCCCGGCGCTCCTGGACGAGCTGGTAGAGCAGCCCGCCCAGGCGCATGCCGGCGGCCTCGGTGGCGGCGGCGTCCTGGTCGACCCGCATCATCGCCTCGGCGATCTCCTGGAACTCCGCCCGGCGCTCGACCGGGACACCGAACAGGTCGGAAATCACCATGGAAGGCACCGGGTTGGCGAAGGTCTTCACCAGGTCGACCGGGCCGCCCCGCGCCTCGATGGCATCGAGGTGCTCGTCGACGATGCGCTGGATGTTCGGCCGGAGCGCCTGCATGCGCCGGACGGTGAACTCCTTGGCGAGCAGCTTGCGGTCCATCGTGTGCTCCGGCTCGTCCTGCCACAGCAGGCTGCCGCGGCCGGGCTTCTGGGTGACGACGCCGTCCTGGGTGTGCAGTGCGTGGGGCACCTGGACGCTGAACGAAGGGTCGCGCAGCAGGGCGCGCACCTCCTCGTAGCCGGTCACCAGCCACGCCTCCTGGCCGCTGGTGAAGGTGGCCCGGGTCACCGGGGCGGCCGCCCGGATGTCGGCGATGCCGTCCGGCGGCAGGAACGGGCAGCTGCGGGCCTTGGGGACGGCGGGCGCGTCGGCGGTGGGCTCGGGCATGACTCTCCTTGAGCTTGTGGGAGGGGGGTCGTACGGCCGGGACGGTCAGGCGGCGGCGAGTTCGAGCGCGGTCTCGCCGCGCCGGGGCGCGTTCACGAGGACGGCCATGTTCCCGGAAGGGTGCACGTTGTCGTGCATCATCTGGTGCATGCGCCCGATGTCCTGGAAGCCGTCGCAGGCGGACAGGCAGGGGTCGAGCATGCCGGCGCCGACGAGGCTGATGACCTCGCGGCACTCGCGGGTGCCGGCATAGTGCGAGCCCTGGAGGCGCTTGGAGCGCATCCACAGGTGGCGCAGGTCGACGTCTCCGTTGTAGCCGGAGGTGCCGCCGCATATCACCACCATGCCGGCGTTGTCGCACAGGTACATCGAGGTCGGCAGGGTGTCCTGGCCGCTGTGCTCCAGGACGATCCGCGGGGACTTGCGCTCACCGAGGATCTCCCAGATCTTCTTGCCGACCCCGCGAGCGCCGCGCAGGAACCGCGCCGACGCCTCGGCGTCCCCGGCATCGGGCAGCCGGCCCCAGTGATCGAAGTCGCGGCGGTTGATGGTGCCCGCCGCCCCGAGGCGGCGGCAGTACTCGGAGCGGTCCTCGCTGGACACCACGGCGATCGGGATGCCCCCGGCCAGCCTGACGAGCTGGATGGCCATCGAGCCGAGGCCGCCCGCACCGCCCCAGATCAGGACGGGGTCGCCGGGGCGGACCGTGTTGCCCTGCCAGCCGAACAGCTGCCGGTAGGCGGTGGGCCCGGTGAGCAGGAAGGCCGCCGACTCCTCCCACGACAGCTGGGCGGGCTTGGGGTGGCACTGGTACTCGTCGACGCGGCAGAACTGCGCGAAGGAGCCGTAGTTGGTCTCGTACCCCCAGGCCTTGATGCTCTCCGAGACCAGCGGGTCCGTGCCCATCCGGATGTCCTCGGCGGTCTCGTCCCACTGGCCGCTGGTGAGCAGCACGTGGTCACCCACCTTGACGTTGCGGACGCCTTCGCCGACGGCCCACACCACGCCGGAGGCCTCCGAGCCTCCGATGTGGAAGTCCTCGGGCTCTCCCTGGCGCTGCCGCATCCCGATGACGTCGACCGGCTTGCCCAGCGAGGACCACACGTTGTTGTAGTTGATGCCGGCGGCCATGACGTAGACCAGCACCTGGCCCCGGCCCACCGCGGGGGTGTCGACGACCTCGGTGCGGAACGCCTGCTTCGGCTCCCCGAAGCGGTTCTGGCGGATCACCGAGGCGTACATCTGCCGCGGGACCTCACCGAGCGGCGGGGTCTCGCCCATCTCGTAGAGAGGCTTCGTCATGGTTTCTCTCCCACATCTGTTCTGTCCGGGTCTGGGGTGCCCGCGGTGGTCGCGGGCCGGTCATGGTGCGGTCGTTGCGTCCGGAGGTGCGGCGGGGCCGGAACAATCAGTGATGACGTCCGCCAGCCAGGAGTCCACCGCCGCCGCGGTGGTGCCGGCGTGGTCCTCCACCATGGAGTAGTGGTTTCCGCTCACTTCGACGATCGTGTCCACGTGCTCGGGCGGTGCCGCGCGCCCGTCGCCGTCCGCGGCGTCGGCCAGCATGGGTTCGCTGGCCCGTACGAGCAGGGTCGGCGCGGCGATCTCCGGCGCGGTCCAGTCGTCGAACAGGCGCATATAGCGGCCCATCGCGGTGAGCTGTTCGCCGCCGGACCTCATGAAGTCCAGGCGCTGCGACTGCGCCTGGGCCATCGCGTTGAGCACCTGGTGGTCGAAGGGGACCTCGCGGCTGAAGCTGTCGACCATCACCACGGCCGCCGGCCGCTCGCCCATGGCCTCCAGGTGCGCCGCCACTCCGTGGGCGATCCAGCCGCCCGAGGAGTAGCCGAGCAGGACGACCGGCTTCCCGCCGGCACACTCCCGTACGGTCTGCGCGTGCAGCCGGAGCAGGACGTCCGGATCGGACGGGACCGGCTCGCCCTTCTCGTAGCCGGGGTGGACCAGCGCCCACATGTCCAGCCGGTCGCGGAAGGGCGCGGCGAACCGCGCGTACTGGTGCGCCCCGGCCGGTACGACGTACGGCGAGAAGCACATCAGCGCGAGGGGACGGTCGCCTTGCGACAACCGTACCGGGGCGGGCCGCTGGGCCAGTTCCTCGGGCCGCTCGAACGAAGGCCGGAAGCGGGCCGCCTCCATCAGCATCCCCATGGCCTCGGCGGCCGTCCCGTTCTCGCTCGCGTGCCGGTAGAGCTGCACCAGCATGTCGGCGGGCCGCTCCTCCGCCGCGCCGTGCCCGGCGCCCTGGAACCGCGTCAAAAGGTGCCTGGCGAGCCTGGCGGGCGTGGGATGGTCGAAGGCCAGTCCGGCGGGCAGGTGGAGACCGGTCGCCGCCGACAGGCGCCGGCGCAGGTCGATCGCGGTGAGCGAGTCGAAGCCGAGCTCCAGGAAGTGCGCGGTGGGCAGCACGTCCTCGGCCGACGCGTGACCGAGGACCGCGGCGCTCTGGGAGCGGATGTGCTCCAGCAGCCGCTCCTCCTGCTCGGCCGGGGCGAGTCCCGCGAGCCGGGTCGCCAGCGCCGCTGCGGCGCCGGTCTCCTCGCCGACGGCCTGCTCGGCCTCCAGGAGCCGCTGTACGTCCGGCAGGTCGGCCAGCAACGGGCTCGGCCGTCCCACGGTGAAGGAGGGCAGGAACCGTTCCCAGTCGATCGGGGCAACGGTCAGGGTCGCCTCGTCGTGCTCGACGGCCTGGTGCAGTGCGGAGATGGCCGGCTCAGGAGCCATGAAACCCAGGCCCCGCTTCTCGCCGCGCTCTTGGACCGCATCGTCGACCATGCCGCCGCCGGCCCAGCCGCCCCAGGCGACCGAGGTCGCGGTCAGGCCGCGGGCCCGCCGCCGCAGTGCCAGGGCGTCGAGGAAGGCGTTGGCGGCAGCGTAGGAGGCCTGCCCGCCGCTGCCCCAGACGCCGGCGCCGGAGGCGAAGAGGACGAAAGCGTCCAGTTCGCGGCCGTCGAGCAGCTCGTCGAGGTGGACGGCGCCAGTGACCTTGGAGGCTGCGGCTTCGGCGAACTCGTCGAGGCCGGCGTCGGCCAGCATGGACGACCGTGCCGTGCCGGCGGCGTGCAGCACCGCGGTGAGCGGGTGCTGGTCCTCGATGCCGGCGAGCAGCCGTGCGACCGCGTCGCGGTCGGCGATGTCGCAGGCGGCGATGGTCACTTCGGCGCCCAGGGCGGTCAGCTCCGCGTGCAGTTCCTGCGCACCGGGGGCGTCGGGCCCGCTCCTGCTGGTGAGCACCAGGTGCTGCGCGCCTGCGCCGGCCAGCCAGCGGGCGAGATGCCGTCCCACGCCTCCGGTGCCGCCGGTGACCAGGACAGTGCCGCGGGGCTGCCACGGCGTCGCGGGCTCCGCGTCGGCGGGCCGCGCACGGACCAGGCGCCGGCCGAACACGCCGTCGGCGCGCACGGCGAGCTGATCCTCGTCGTGCTGGGCCAGCACTCCGGCCAGCCGGCGCAGTGCGTGCTCGTCCAGCACCTCGGGCAGGTCGACCAGGCCGCCCCAGCGCCGGGGCTGTTCCAGCGCGGCCACGATGCCCAGGCCCCACAGCTGTGCCTGGCCGGCGTCGCGCAACGGATCGGTGACTGCGGTGGACACGGCTCCGCGAGTCGCGCACCACAGCGGTGCCTGGACGTCCACGTCGCCCAGCGCCTGCACCAGGGTGACGGTCGCGGCGAGGCTCGCGGACAACCTCGGGTGGGCCGGGTGGCAGCCGGGGGCGAGGCCCAGCAACGAGAGGACACCGGCAGCCTGTTCGCCGCCGAGTTCCTCGACGAGTCGCTTCGCGGCCTGCGCACGGTCGCAGTCGACGGGGAGTTCGACGACCCGCACCTTGGCGCCGTGGGCGCCGAGCACGCCGACGACGCAGGGCGCCCACTCCTCGTTCGCCAGGCCGGCGGGGAAGACGGCGAGCCACAGGCCGTCCAGGTCCGGGGCGGGGTGGTCGGTCAGCTGCCGGAAGGAGACGCGGTAGCGCCAGCCGTCCACCATGGACTTCTCGCGGCTGCGCCGACGCCAGGCGGACAGCACCGGCAGCGCCGGGCCGATGAGGGCAGCGTCGTCGGCCCCCAGCTCACCGGCGAGCCCGTGCAGGTCCGCGTCCTCCACCAGCTCCCAGAACCGGGCCTCGACCGGATCGGCGCCCGCGGGCACCGGGTCGGCTCCCTGCAGCCAGTACCGCTGCCGCTGGAACGCGTACGTGGGCAGGTCCACGCGCCGTACCGGCCGCCCGGCGAAGGAAGCCGACCAGTCCACGTGTACGCCGCTCACGTGCAGTTCGGACACGGAACACAGGAAGCGGTCCATGCCGCCCTGGTCCCGGCGCAGCGAGGCACCGGTCACGGCTTCGGCGCCGGCCTCCTCCGCGATCTCCTCCACGGCGCCGGCCAGCAGCGGGTGCGGGCTGCACTCGACGAACACCCCGCGGCCGTCGTCCAGGAGCGTCCGTACGGTCCGCTCGAACTCCACTGTGCGGCGGGCGTTGCGGTACCAGTACTCGGCGTCCAGGGCGGTGGTGTCCAGCACGGTGCCGGTCACCGTGGAGTAGAAGGGGACGTCGGCCGCGCGCGGCGCGACCGGGGCCAGCAGCTCCAGGAGTTCGGTGCGCAGGCTCTCGACCTGGGCGGAGTGCCCGGCGCCGGTGGCGCCGCGGACCTTGCGCACGCGCACACCCTCGCCCTGGAGCTCCGCCAGGAGTTCGTCGACCGCGCCGGGCTCTCCGGACACGGTCAGGTTGGCCGGCCCGTTGACGGCGGCGACCGACAGCCGGTCCCCGTACTTCTCCAGCCGGGCACGGACCCGGTCGGCGGGCATGGCGACCGCCAGCATGGCGCCCTTGCCGATCAGCTTGGTCAGCGAGCGGCTGCGCAGGGCCACGATCCGGGCCGCGTCGTCCAGGGTGAGTGCCCCCGCAACGTACGCGGCAGCGACCTCGCCCTGCGAGTGGCCGACGACGGCGGCAGGCGTCACACCGTAGGAGCGCCACAGTGCGGCCAGCGACACCATCACCGTGAACAGCGCGGGCTGGGCGACCTCCACCTCGGCCACGTCCGGCGCATCCGGCTCGGCGCGCAGGACGTCGAGCAGCGGCCAGTCGAGGTAGGGGGCGAACGCCTCGGCGCAGGCCTTCGCCTGCTCGGCGAAGACCGGGGAGGTCTCCAGCAGGTCGCGGGCCATCTCCGTCCACTGCGAGCCATGGCCGGGGAAGACGAAGGCGACCTTGCCCGAGGCCGCGGCGGTGCCCTGGACCACGGTGTCCGCGGGTTCGCCGTCGGCGAGCGCCGCGAGCCCGGCCCGCAGCTCGTGCCGGTCGCGGCCGACGACCACGGCCCGCTGCTCCAGCTGCGTCCGCGTGGTGACGAGGGCGCGGCCGACGTCGGGCAGGGAGAACTCTTCGGTGCGGTCGAGGTGGTTCAGCAGCCGGCGGGCCTGCTCGCGCAGGGACCGGGCGGTCTTCGCGGACAGCGCCAACGGGAACACGTCCACGGGCCGGGCGGCGGGCGCGTCCTGGACTGCGGGGGGCGCGTCCTGCTCTGCGGCGGTCGCTTGCTGCGCCACGGGCGCCTGCTCGCCCTCGGCGGCGGGCCCGATCTCCGGGGCCTGCTCGATGATGGTGTGCACGTTGGTGCCGCTCATCCCGAACGAGGAGACGGCAGCACGCCGTGGCCTGTCCCGGTCGGGCCAGGCGGTCTGCTCGGTGAGCAGGCGCACGTTCCCGCCGGACCAGTCGACGTCCGGGGTCGGCTCATCGACGTGCAGCGTCCGCGGCAGGACACCGTTGCGGATGGCCATCACCATCTTGATGACGCCGCCGACGCCCGCGGCCGCCTGCGCGTGACCGATGTTGGACTTCAGAGAACCGAGCCACAGCGGCCGGTCCCCCGCGTGCTCCTGGCCGTACGTGGCGAGCAGCGCCTGCGCCTCGATCGGGTCGCCGAGCCGGGTTCCGGTGCCGTGGGCCTCCACGGCGTCCACCTCGTCCGGGGCGAGCCGGGCGTTGGCCAGCGCCTGCCGGATGACCTGCTGCTGAGCCTTGCCGCTGGGCGCGGTCAGGCCGTTGGAGGCGCCGTCCTGGTTGACCGCGCTGCCCCGCACGACGGCCAGGACCTCGTGCCCGTTGCGGCGGGCGTCGGACAGCCGCTCCACCAGGACCAGGCCCACGCCCTCGGCGAAGCCGGTGCCGTCGGCGGACGAGGAGAACGCCTTGCAGCGGCCGTCGGCGGACAGCGCGCGCTGTCGGCTCGACATCGTGAACGCGGACGGTCCGGCCATCACCATCACGCCGCCGGCCAGTGCCATGGAGCACTCGCCGCCCCGCAGCGCCTGCACGGCGAGGTGGAGGGCGGTCAGCGAGGACGAGCACGCGGTGTCGACGGTGACCGACGGCCCCTGCAGACCGAAGGTGTAGGAGAGCCGCCCGGAGATCACGCTGGCCGCGTTGCCACTGGGGATGTAGCCCTCGACGCCGTCGGGCACCTTGAGCGGGCGGCCGGTGTAGTCCTGGTAGCCGGAGCCGACGAAGACGCCCGTGGCGGTGGAGCGCATCGTGTGGGGGGCGATCCCGGCGCGCTCGAAGGCCTCCCAGGTGGTCTCCAGCAGCAGGCGCTGCTGCGGGTCCATGGCGACGGCCTCGCGCGGGCTGATTCCGAAGACGGCGGGGTCGAACTCGTCCGCGTCGTGCAGGAATCCGCCCCGGGTGGTGTACGTGGTGCCGGGGTGGTCGGGGTCCGGGTGATAGAGCGCCTCGACGTCCCAGCCGCGGTTGCCGGGGAAGCGGGAGATCGCGTCGCCGCCGGAGGCGACCAGCTCCCACAGGTCCTCGGGCGAGCGCACGCCGCCGGGGTAGCGGCAGGCCATCGCGATGATGGCGATCGGCTCGTCCAGCACCGCGGCGGCCTCCGCGGCCGTGGCCGACGCGTCCTGGCCGCCGGTGAGTTCGGCGAGCAGGTGGGCGGCGAGGTCCGCGGCCGTGGGGTGGTCGAAGACCAGCGTCGTGGGCAGGGCGAGGCCGGTGGCCTCGTTGATCCGGTTGCGGAGTTCCACCGCGGTCAGGGAGTCGAAGCCGAGGTCCCGGAAGGGCCGGTCGGCCTCGACGGCGCCCGCTCCGCGGTGGCCGAGGACGGCGGCGGCGTGCGTACGCACGAGGTCCACGAGGGCGCGTGCGCGGTCTTCGTGCGACAGCCCGGCCAGGCTCGCAGCGAGCGCCCCGGAGCCGTGGCCCGCCTCGGGGGCGTCCTGCGCGAGCGTCGCACGCACCTCGGGGAGGTCTCCGAGCAGCGGGCTGGACCGGCCGAGGGTGAACGGCACGATGAAGCGGGACCAGTCCACGTCGGCCACGGTCAGCCGGGTCTCGTCGCGGTCGAGCGCGCGCTGCAGGGAGGTGATAGCCGATGCGGGGGTCATCGCGCGAAGGCCGCGGCGGCGCAGCCGCTCCTCGTCGTCGCCGTCCTCGACCATGCCGCCGTCGGCCCAGGGGCCCCAGGCGACGGCGGTCGCGGTGAGGCCGCGGTCGCGGCGCTGCCGGGCGAGACCGTCGAGGAAGGCGTTGCCGGCGGCGTAGGCGGCCTGGCCGCCGCTGCCCCAGACGCCGGAGATGGAGGAGAAGAGGACGAAGGCGTCGAGTTCCTGATCGCCCAGCAGCTCGTCCAGGTGCGCCGCACCGCCGGCCTTGGCGGCGAGGGCGGCGGCGAAGGCGGCCGGGGTGGTGGCGTCCACGATGCCGGCGTCGGCGACTCCGGCGGCGTGCACGACGGCGGTGAAGGCGTGCTCGGCGAGCAGGGCCGCCACGGCGTCGCGGTCGGCCACGTCGCAGGCGGCGAGGGTGACGCGGGCGCCGAGGGCCTCCAGCTCGTCCCGCAGGGCGGCGGCGCCCGCGGGGGGCGCGCCC
>NZ_JBFAET010000003.1:163340-169788 GCF_040642095.1 Streptomyces sp. NPDC020362 | reverse complement strand
ACCTGCGGCACCTGTGGAAGATGAGCGACACCGGCTCCGCTTCGGTCGGGGTGGAGCCCGGCGGGCGCCCGAGAGCGGGAAGCTCAGCTGCCCCGTGTCAGCTGCCTCCGCCGCATCCGCCCCCACCACCGCACGAGGAGCCCCCGCCGCAGGACGAGTGACCGCCGCACGAGTGACCGCCCCCGCAGGAGTGATGGCCACCGGAGTGGTGTCCGCCCGAGTGGTGGCCGCCGGACGACGAACCGCCGTCTGCCCCGCCGGCCCACCAGCTGCTGCTGCCCGCGCTGTACGACGACGAGCGGTACGCCCCGTTCCGCCCGCGGCCCTTGCCGAGCGAGGGCCCGGCCTGCCGCTTCCGGCGGATCTTGCTCACCATCGTCAGCACGACCACAGCCGCTGCCAGCATGATGAGTTCGATCGCGGTGTCACTCATGGCGTCCCCCACCTTCCGTTCCCCCGAAGCGGCCCCCGTGGACGCCTCGTCCCTTGCCGCCTCTCGTGCGGTGAGCGAGGAATTCCCGGCCCCCGGCAGGCTCAAAGCAGAGTTGAGGAACTCCAGAGCTTGGGCGCAGGATGACCGGCATGACCTCCAGCGCGCGTCCGCACCTCAACCGCCGTCTCGCCGAGTTCGGGACGACGATCTTCGCCGAGATGTCCGCCCTCGCCGTGGCCACCGGGTCGATCAACCTGGGGCAGGGCTTCCCGGACACCGACGGCCCCGAGGAGGTCCGGGAGGCCGCCGTGCGGGCGCTGCGCGACGGGCGTGGCAACCAGTACCCGCCGGGTCCGGGCGTCCCCGAGCTGCGCACCGCGATCGCCGCGCACCAGCTGCGCCGCTACGGGCTGGCGTACGACCCCGACACCGAGGTGCTGGTGACCGCCGGCGCGACGGAGGCCATCGCCGCCTCCCTGCTGGCGCTCGTCGAGCCGGGTGACGAGGTCGTGGCCCTCGAGCCGTACTACGACTCCTACGCGGCGAGCATCGCGATGGCGGGCGGCCGGCGGGTGCCGGTGACGCTGCGGCCCGACGGCGGCGGTTTCCGGCTGGACCTGGACGAGCTGCGCGCGGCGGTCACGGACCGCACACGGCTGCTGCTGATCAACACCCCGCACAACCCGACGGGTACCGTCCTCACGCGCGCGGAGCTGGCCGCGATCGCGGAGCTGGCGGTGGAGCGCGACCTGCTGGTGGTGACGGACGAGGTCTACGAGCACCTGGTCTTCGACGACGCCGAGCACCTGCCGCTGGCCACGTTCCCGGGGATGCGGGAGCGCACGGTCACGATCGGCTCGGCCGGCAAGACGTTCTCCTTCACCGGCTGGAAGGTCGGCTGGGTGACGGCCGTGCCGGAGCTGGTGAGCGCCGTGCGCGCGGTGAAGCAGTTCCTCACCTACGTCTCCTCGGGGCCCTTCCAGTACGCGGTGGCCGAGGCGCTCGCGCTGCCCGACGCCTATTTCGACGGCTTCCGCCGGGACATGCTCACGCGCCGGGACATCCTCGCCCAGGGGCTCGCCGAGGCGGGCTTCGAGGTCTTCCGGCCGGCGGGCACCTACTTCATCACCACCGACATCCGTCCCCTCGGCGAGAAGGACGGCTTCGCCTTCTGCCGCGCCCTGCCGGAGCGGGCGGGCGTGGTGGCCATCCCCAACGCGGTCTTCTACGACGACCGGGAGGCCGGGGCGCCGTTCGTGCGGTTCGCGTTCTGCAAGCGCGAGGAGGTGCTGCGGGAGGCGGCTCATCGGCTGCGGGGGCTGTGAGCGCGAGAGCGGAGAACGGCCCGTCCGGTGTCCGGGGACGAGGCCGTCCGGGCCGAAGCGCGGGCCCGGGGGCGGCAGCCCCCGGGCCTCAGCTGCAGCAGGGGGCCGGGATCACTCCTCGTCGCCGTCCTGCTCCTCCGTGTCGTTGACCTCCTGCTCCAGGCCCAGCTGCTCCACCAGCCACCGGTCGAACTCGATCGCGGCCCGCACCCAGCTGACCGTGGAGGAGACGAAGTGGTTGAGGTCGACACCGGTGCCGATCAGCATCTGGGCCTCGCCGATGAGGCGGACGGTGCCGTCGTCATGGGTGTGCGTGTACACCTTGGGCCACAGGGTGCGGCGGTTCCAGTCGTCGATGGACTCCAGCAGCTGCGGCTTCTCGTCGATCTTGTGGGGGCGGTCGTAGAAGGTCCGCACCGAGAAGACCGCCTGTTCGGCCTCCCCGCGGAACATGAAGTACGTGCGGAACAGCTCCCACGGCGCAGCGAGGTCACCCTCCTCGTCGACGACGTACTTCAGCTCCATCTGGTCGAGGAGCTGCTTCACGAGGTCCTGATCCGGGACGACGGGGCCCGCCGGCCCTTGGGGCTGCGGCTCGGGCTGGCCCCCGAAGTTCGGAATCGAGGACGGGTCGATGGTCACCGTGTTTTTCCCTTCGTGCGGATTCCGCCATCCTCCCCCATGCGGGGAGGGGGGTGGCAAGCCCCGGCGGGGCCTGTCAGCCCTCGGCTGACATGATCCTCCGGTCCGGCGGAGGATCGGCGAGCGACGGGGGTCGGGATGGCGGCGCGCAAGCGGAGGCGGTGGGGCCTGATCACGGCGATCGCGGCACTTCCCGCGCTGGGCGTGATCTGGCTGGGCGTGACGGTGGTGAGGTTCGCGACCTCGGACCATCCGCTGGGCGGGGGCCCGGAGAAGGTGCCCTGCGCCGAGGCGCTCGCCTTCGGCGGGGCGAAGCTGCCGGACGGGGCGTACGACACCGGGTGCACGGTGCAGGCCTGGCTGGACACCGACTACACGGCCGGCTTCCGGATGCCGCGGGACGGCGTGCGCGACTGGCTGAGGACCACATATCCGAACGCGCCGGGGCCGAAGACGGAGCACTGCTACCCGGACTCCGTCGACCTGTGTCTGCACCTGGAGTTCGAGAAGGGCTACGCGAACTACGCCGGCGAGGTCCCGGGCGCGTCCGACCCGGGCTTCGGCGCGTACGCGCTGGACGTCGACGTGACGTACGAGGGCCCGGACCGGGCCCTCGTACGGTTCTTCGCGTTCACCACGTGAGCGTCACAGGCTCTTCCCGGTCGCCGGGCCCACGATCAGGCCCTCGCCGAAGCGGTCCACCCGGACCGTGTCGCCGTCCTTGATCCCGCCGGAGAGGATCTCCCTGGCGAGGCGGTCGCCGATGGCGCTCTGCACGAGGCGGCGCAGCGGGCGGGCGCCGTAGGCCGGGTCGTTGCCCTCGTCGGCGAGCCAGGCCAGCGCCGCAGGGGTGATCTCCAGGGCGAGCCGGCGCTCGGCCAGGCGCTTGGCCAGCCGGTCGATCTGGAGCTGTGCGATCCGGGCCAGCTCGTCCTTGGCCAGCGCGGAGAAGACCACCAGGTCGTCGAGGCGGTTGAGGAACTCGGGCTTGAAGGAGGCCCGGACCACCTCGAGGACCTGCTCCTTCTTCTCGTGCTCGCTGGTCGTCGGCTCGACCAGGAAGTGGCTGCCCAGGTTCGACGTCAGCACGAGGATCGCGTTGCGGAAGTCGACCGTGCGGCCCTGCCCGTCGGTGAGGCGGCCGTCGTCCAGCACCTGGAGCAGGATGTCGAAGACCTCGGGGTGGGCCTTCTCCACCTCGTCCAGCAGCACCACGCTGTACGGGCGCCGCCGCACCGCCTCGGTGAGCTGGCCGCCCTCCTCGTAGCCGACGTAGCCGGGGGGCGCGCCGACCAGGCGGGCGACGCTGTGCTTCTCGCCGTACTCCGACATGTCGATGCGGACCATGGCCCGCTCGTCGTCGAAGAGGAAGTCGGCGAGCGCCTTGGCGAGTTCGGTCTTGCCGACACCGGTCGGGCCGAGGAAGAGGAAGGACCCGGTCGGCCGGTCGGGGTCGGCGATTCCGGCCCGCGCGCGGCGTACCGCGTCCGACACGGCCCGTACGGCCTCGCTCTGGCCGATGAGCCGCTTGCCGAGTTCGTCCTCCATGCGCAGCAGCTTCTGCGTCTCGCCCTCCAGCAGGCGGCCGGCCGGGATACCGGTCCAGGCGGCGACGACGTCGGCGATGTCGTCGGAGCCGACCTCCTCCTTGACCATGGTGTCCTTGGCGACCTCCTCCTCGGCCTCGGAGGCGGCCTCCAGCTCCTTCTCCAGTTCCGGGATCTCGCCGTAGAGCAGCTTCGCGGCGGTGTCGAAGTCGCCGTCGCGCTGGGCGCGTTCGGCCGTGCCGCGCAGCTCGTCGAGCTTCTCCTTCAGCTCACCGACCCGGTTGAGGGACTGCTTCTCCTTCTCCCAGCGGGCGGTCAGGCCGCGCAGCTCCTCCTCCTTGTCGGCGAGGTCGCGGCGCAGCTTCTCCAGGCGTTCGCGGGAGGCCGGGTCGGTCTCCTTGGCGATCGCCAGCTCCTCCATCTTCAACCGGTCGACGGAGCGCTGGAGTTCGTCGATCTCGACGGGCGAGGAGTCGATCTCCATGCGCAGCCGGGAGGCGGCCTCGTCGACCAGGTCGATGGCCTTGTCGGGCAGGAAGCGGGAGGTGATGTAGCGGTCGGACAGGGCGGCGGAGGCCACCAGCGCGCTGTCCGCGATCTGCACCTTGTGGTGGGCCTCGTACCGGCCCTTGAGTCCGCGCAGGATGGCGATGGTGTCCTCGACGGTCGGCTCGGCGACCAGCACCTGCTGGAAGCGGCGCTCGAGGGCGGGGTCCTTCTCGATCCGCTCCCGGTACTCGTCCAGCGTGGTGGCGCCGACCATGCGCAGTTCGCCGCGGGCCAGCATCGGCTTGAGCATGTTGCCCGCGTCCATGGCGGAGTCCCCGCCCGCGCCGGCGCCCACGACGGTGTGCAGCTCGTCGATGAAGGTGATGATCCTCCCGTCGGAGTCCTTGATCTCGGCGAGCACGGTCTTGAGCCGCTCCTCGAACTCGCCGCGGTACTTGGCGCCCGCGACCATCGCGCCGAGGTCGAGCGAGACGAGCCGCTTGTCCTTGAGCGACTCGGGCACGTCGCCCTTCACGATCCGCTGGGCGAGCCCCTCGACGACGGCGGTCTTGCCGACGCCGGGCTCCCCGATGAGGACCGGGTTGTTCTTCGTACGACGGGAGAGCACCTGGACGACCCGCCGGATCTCCTGGTCACGGCCGATGACGGGGTCGAGGCGGCCCTCGCGGGCCGCGGCGGTGAAGTCGGTACCGAACTTCTCCAGGGCCTTGTACTGGCCCTCGGGGTCGGCGGTGGTCACGCGGCGTCCTCCCCTGGCCTTCTGGAAGGCCTCCTGCAGCTTCTTCGCGTCGGCGCCCTGCCGCTCGAGCACCTCACCGGCCGCGCCGCCCTTCGCGGCGATGCCGATCAGCAGGTGCTCGGTGGACAGGTACTCGTCGCCGAGCGCCTTCGCCCGCTCGGAGGCGTCCGCGATCACGGCGAGCAGCTCGCGGTTGGGCTGCGGCGGCGCCACGGTGGAGCCGGCCACGCTGGGCAGCCCGGCCAGCACCCGCTCGGCACCCGCCCGTACGGCGGCCTGGTCGGCCTCGACGGCGGCCAGCAGGTCGGTGATGTTCTCGTTGTCCTGCCCCGCGAGCAGCGCGAGCAGCAGGTGGGCGGGGGTGAGGTCCGGGTGCCCCGCGGTCACGGCCCGGTTGCCGGCCGTGCTGATCGCGTCCCGGCTCCTGTTGGTCAGCTCGGCGTCCACGTTCGCGTTCTCCTCCTCGGCGCCGGCCCGTCGGCCGGGCCTCTCCCATGTCTCCCACTGCTGACTTAAGCAGCGTACACAAAGTTGAGTCTATTCCACTCAAGGCTGGCCTCGGGAGGTTCTGCGGCTAGGTTGCGGCCCATGACTGCCATGACCTCGTACTCCGTGGACCCGGTCACCCCGGACGAGCCGTACCTCGCCTTCTGGCGGGAGCGGCATCTGTGCACCCTGACGACCCTGCGTCCCGACGGCAGCCCGCACGTGGTGCCGGTCGGGGTGACGTACGACCCCGAGGCGGGGCTGGCCCGGGTGATCACGAACGGGACCAGCGCGAAGGTGTCCCACATCCGCGCGGCCGGCCCCGGGGGCGCGCGGGTCGCGGTGTGCCAGGTGGACGGGCGACGCTGGGCCACGCTGGAGGGCCGGGCGCGGGTGCGGAGCGATGCGGAGCGGGTCGCGGAGGCGGAGCGGCGCTACGCCGAGCGCTACCGCCGCGTCCCCGGCGAGAACCCTTCCCGGGTGGTGATCGAGATCGAGGTGGAGCGGGCGCTGGGGCGGGGCTGAGACGAGGAGGTCGACCGGCTGGTTTCAGCCACCACCAAGAAGAGGTCAGCCGGTTGGTTTCAGCCACCGGCAAGAAGAGGTCAGCCGGTTGGTTTCAGCCACCGGCAAGAAGAGGTCAGCCGGTTGGTTTCAGCCACCGTGAAAGCGCTCCCATACATCGAAATGTCGCCACAAACTGCAGCGGGGGGGCCCGGTTTTTGTGTAGGGGGGGGCGCCGGGGGGGGGGGGCCCGGAGCGGTTT